>DASQXF010000075.1:0-5194 GCA_035639895.1 Xanthobacteraceae bacterium | reverse complement strand
CCGCCGTGATGAGGCAATAGTCGAAGACAAGCCCGCGGTCCGTCTCTTCCCGCCGCAGCGCTTCGGTCAATTCGCGCTTGCTCGCGCCCGGACCGTGCCGGGCGATGACCGCAAGCATCGATTCGATGACGCTCTCGGAGGCGATCCGCAGCTGTCTGAGCTCCTCCGGGCTTTTCACCGCGCGCAACCGCTCGAGCACGAACAGCGCGTCGACCACCTCGCTGCCCGAGAAGGCGCTGCGCAGCGCTGTGCCGGCATCGACCGGAAGGAAGCCGAGCTCGGCGCCGATGCGGCGCGGCTTCGCCCCCAATTTGCGGATGTAGTCAATCGCCCTTTGCATCGCATCGAGCGTGCCCGACGAATTCGTCTGCGACTCCGAGACCCAGAACGGCTGGATCTCCTTCTGAAAGCCCTCCATGCGGTGACCAAAATAACCGGCCTTGTCCCGCCCGGCCTTGGGATAGACGAAGACCGGCAGGTATCGGCTCAATCCCATCGCATCCATGGATTCGAAGAAGAACGCGCGATGTCCGCCGAGCAGATACTGCACATTGTGCTTCGAGGTCGCGACCAGGACATCGATCCCGGCCTCGTCCATGAGACGATCCAGCCGATCCGCATCGAACGGAATCGAGGCTGCAACTTGCTTGACGGTATCGAGCATGATCGAAGCTCCTTATGGGCCCATCGCAGCGCTTGCGTGCAGCGGTCGTGCGTGGCGGCACTGGCAGCTTCGGATGATACACCAACGCAGCGATCGGACCATCCCCGCCACGGAAGATGCGTCATGCAGCGCTGTGTTCCGCCGAATAGCGGCCAGTATCAATTCCGATAGTTCGGATCGAGCCGATCGAGCATGCGAAGGTAGGCCGGCCAATCGGCGGCGCCGCGGCCGCTGTCGTGCTTCTCGTATTGCAGCACCGTCTTTTTGCAGGTGTCCGGCGGGATCTCGATCAACTCGCCGCCGGTTGCTTCCATCGCCAGCTGGATTTCGGCGGCTTCCAAGAGGTGCTTCATCAGGATGAAGGCCTCGCGGGCGGTCTTGCCCACCGTGAGCACGCCGTGATTGTGCATGATCATGGCGCGGTTGTCGCCGAGATGGGCGATGAGCCGTTCGCGCTCGTCGAAGTCCTCGGTGATGCCCTCGTAAGGATGATAACCGAGGCGGCCGAAGAAACGCACCGCCTCCTGCGAGATCATCCGCAATCCGGTTTTGAGGCCCGCAACCGCCATTCCGGTGCGGGTATGCACGTGCACCGCGCAGTTGACATCAGGCCGCCCGCGCAGGATCGCGCTGTGCAGCGTGAAGCCCGGACGGTTCACTCCCGCGCGCTCGTCGAGGTCCTCATCCATGTCGACCTTGACCAGGTTGGAGGCGGTGACCTCCGTCCACAGCAGTTCGTGCCGCTTCATCAGAAACTTTCGATCCTCGCCCGGAGCCCGCATCGAGCAGTGGTTGTAAATGACGTCGTCCCAGCCGTGGTGCGCGACCAGGCGGTAGACCGCGGCGAGATCGACGCGCGCCTCCCACTCCGCAGGCGACACCGAGGTTGTGGGGCTGGCTTTGGCATGGATGTTCACGGCGAAGCTCCTCATTATGCAGGTGGACGACAGCCGCCTGCGCCAGTGCATTGGCATGGTAACGGAAGCGATCTCCCCCTTCCAGCGCGGGTTGCTCAGAACTCACGCCCGATGAGCAGATGATCGAGCGAGATCGCGCCGCCGCCATGCACCAGGAAATAGAGCGCGGCCACGGTCCACATCAGCGTGTATTCGAGCCCGGTCTTGTTCCAGAAATATCCGCCCACGCGCCAACGTTCATAATTCGAGACGATGAGGAAAATGACGATCGGGCAGGCCGCCAGCCGAGTGAACAATCCGAGCGCGAGCATCGGGCCGGCCACGAGCAGGGTAACTGAGATCGCCGGCGCCCAAAATCTTCCGGGACGATAGCCGTCGCGGTCGAGCTGCTTCGCCAATTGCGTCAAATTGTGCGCCTGCACGCCGGTTCCTGGAAACATGCCGAACGTATTGCGCAGCCCATGCGGGACGAGCGCAAGTCCGACCACGGCGCGCAACAGCGCCTCGGCCCAAGGAAACAGCGCCTGATACACGGGCCCGAGCTGCGGGAAGATAAGCGAGATCGAGTCAGTCACTCTGCGCCATTCCGGGGATAAGCCCGCAAACTGATATTGTCCGACGTCGTCCCCGCGAAAGCGGGGACCCATAACCACCGGCCTCTGGGATATGGGTCCCCGCTTACGCGGGGACGACAGTTGATGCGCTGATGACTCGGATTCGAGATGACTAGAGCCTGACCTCGCCGAGATTGATGCTGGCGCCGAGACGCGCTTCGACCGATTTCTTGCTCCGTCCTTTGGCCGCTATTTCGACGACATACACGCCCGAATCCTCGTCGAGCTTGTCGAATTTGAAATCGCCGTAATTATCGCTCGTCGTCTCCGCGACCGTTCGGCCCTCCTTGACGAGGCGAATGCTCGCGCCCTCGACGCAGTCGATCACGCCATCCGTCTCCGCCGACAGGGTGCCGCCGATGAAGCATTTCGAGTAGCGCCAAAGGTTGCGGTAATAGACACGCGGGCGAGTGCCCAACTCCGGCTTCATCACTTCGAGGTCCTGTTCGCGCGCGATGCGCGCCATTTCCTCGTCCTCGACCTTGATCGCGCGCATGGCGCCGGTGGGGCACGATTGCTGGCCGCGGGTCTGTTGCCAGCCCTGGTCGAGCAGGTGGGCGTCGAACGGCCAAATCTGCGGAAGCTGCAACTCCTCGTTCCACCAGATGTGCCCGTAGGGGCACGCCTCGACGAGGTCCTTGCGCCCTCGCGCCGTCTCCGGATCGATCAGCACGATTCCGTCCTCGCGCTTCTTCACCGCGTCACCGCCCTTCGCCATGCACGGCGGGTTGTCGCAGTGATTGCACATGGTGGGAACGTAGGCGATGTCGATCATCGGCACCTGCCCGCGCTCCTTCTGCAGGATGTTGATCCATTTGTGGCCGTGCTTCGGCATCGGCGCGGTATAGCCGGGCCAGGCGTTGCCGACATACTCGTCCATGACCGCGAGCGTGCACAGGTTGCAATTCGTGCACTCGGCCACGTCGATGATCATGTTCCACTTTTGCATGCGTTTACCTCTTCGTCATCGCCGGGCCTGACCCCGCGATCCCGACCGGAGACGGCAACTCCGTCCCCATCGAGATCACCGGGTCTCGCCGCTACGGGGCGGCCCGGTGATGACCGCTTGCGCGGTCACTTCGCCGGCACCAGGTGTGCGGCCTTGAGCGTCTCGCGAACCTCCTTGTCCTTCTCCATGCGGGCGAAGGTCTCCGACATGTGCTCGGTGCGCCTGTCCCACAACTCGACCTGAACGAGCGCGTTGGCGCCCGCGATCGAGTGCGTCGAGTTGGTCTGCGTGCGCTCGGGCGTGAGCAGGTTGAGGCATCCGCCGCGATCGACCGACTTGCCGGGTTCGCCCATCGGGTCGTAGATCGCCGACGACTCATAACCATGGCAGACGCCGCGCGGCAGCCGCTGCGTCGGCAGCGCCGCACAGATCACCGCGCCACGATCGTTGAAGACTTTCACCAGGTCATGCTTCTTGATGCCGCGCTCGGCGGCATCCTCGGCATTGAGCCGCATGATCCAGTAATAGTAGCCGTCGACCTTGACCCTATGATCCTCGATGTTGAGCAGGAACGAATCCTTGCCGTCGCCCTGGGTGTGGAACGAGTACTTCGAATGCGGCGTGAGCATCTGGAGCGGATAGCGCTCATACATCTCGCCCGAATGCGGCCCCTCCCATGACGGCTCGTATTTGACGATCGGAGGCCGCTCTGGATCATTGAACCGCTTGAGGCTGTTGCACTCGAATTCGAGCTTGCCGGACTGGGTCTGCAGCCCGCGCAGATATTCCTCGGTGTAATCGGAGGGAAGCGGCTGCGCCTCCGGCACATCTTTCTTGCGGTTCTCCCAGAACCAGCGGAACGAAACCGGCGCGCGCAGCTTCTCTTTTTCCGCCGGCACCACGTAGTAGCCGCGCTTGATGAACTTCTTCCACGAGATCACCTTGGGCATATCGGACGCGAGATAGACGCGCTTGACCCAGTCGATCTCGTTGACGCCTTCCGAGAAATAGTTGGCGAGCCCGAGCCGTTTGCAGATCTCGTTGAAGATCCAGAAATCGGACTTCGATTCGCCGAGCGGCGTGATGGCCGGCGCCTGGAAGATGATGACGCGGTGATTGAGTTGCTGCTGGCCGTGATGGCCGTAGCCGCCGAGCCCGGCCCACTCGCTGATGTCGACCCGCTCGAAATTGGTGCAGGCAGGCAAAATCACATCGGCGAACTTGGCCTCACCCTCGAACCAGATCGACTGATTGACCACGAATTCGAGATTGGGCGACTGATACATCCGCACCCAGCGATTGGTGTTGTTCATGGTCGAGAGGATCGAGCCGCCGTATTTGTACATCATGCGCACCGGCGCATGGCCGGGCGCCGGGTAGGAAAACTTCGCGAACTGGTGCTCGATCGATTTTCCCACCCATGGATAGCCTTCGGCCTTGCCATCGGCGATCGCCTCCGGCGTGCGCAGCCGCGGGATGCGCTGAAACGTCGTCGCCATGCTCGGCAGCTGCGGCATGCGCTGATAAAGCTCGACCGGCATCGCGGTGTTTTCGAGATCGCCCGACATGCCGCCGTCGGCGTAGCCGGGGAAATAGAATTGAAAGTCCAGCGGGCATCCCCACTGCAGATTGCCCATGTTGATGCCGGGCTTGCCCAGTCCCTGCATCGCAGTCAGGCACACCATGACGCGCGCCCATTGGATGCCGGTCTGGTTGCGGCAGGCGCCGCCGTGACCGTTGCCCCAGCCGCCGGGCGCAAGATAGACGCGCTTCTTGCCCCACTCGCGCGCCAGCGCGCGCACGTCCTTCGCCGGAACGCCGGTCTCTTTCTCCTGCCACTCCGGCGTCTTCGCGATGCCGTCCTCCTCGCCGAGGAGATAGGCTTTCCATTTGTCGAAGCCGACCGTGTGGGTCCTTACGTACTCCTTGTCGTAGAGGTCTTCCTTGATCCAGACGTAAGCGATCGCCATCGCCATCGCGACGGAGGTCGTGGGCCGCGGTGCGAACCATTTGCCCGGCAGGAATTGCGCCGACGCGTTGTAGTACGGGT
>DASQXF010000074.1:0-8812 GCA_035639895.1 Xanthobacteraceae bacterium | reverse complement strand
GCGGGAGAACACGCCGCCGCCTTTGGAGATGAGGCTACGATCGTAATCCTGCCAGCTCGAGCGCGGCAGGCTGAACAGGCGTCGGCGCTCGCCGTAGCTTGTTTCCGGATTCGGCTCCGGGTCGATGAAAATGTCGCGATGGTCGAAAGCGGCGACGAGCTTGATGGTTGGCGCCCGCAGCATGGCATTGCCGAACACGTCGCCCGACATATCGCCAACACCGATAACCGTGAACGGCGTCTTGGCGATGTCGACATCCATCTCGCGAAAGTGGCGCTTGACGGATTCCCAGGCGCCGCGGGCGGTGATGCCCATCTTCTTGTGGTCATAGCCGGCCGAACCGCCGGAAGCGAAGGCATCGTCGAGCCAGAAGCGATGCTCGCGAGCGATGGCATTGGCGAGATCGGAGAATGTTGCCGTGCCCTTGTCGGCGGCGACGACAAGATAGGGGTCGTCGTCGTCATGGCGCACGACATTGTCGGGCACAATCACCGCTCCGTCGGCAAGGTTATCGGTGATGTCGAGCAAAGTTGAAATGAACAGCTTGTAGGCGGCCATTGCCTCGGTCTGTACGACGTCTCTTGTTCCTCCCTTGAGCACGAACTTCGGCAGGAAGCCGCCCTTGGCGCCAACCGGAACGATGACGGCGTTTTTGACCTGTTGCGCCTTGGCGAGGCCGAGAATTTCGGTGCGGAAGTCTTGCGGCCGGTCCGACCAGCGGATTCCCCCACGCGCGACCTTGCCGAATCGCAGGTGCAGACCTTCGACGCGAGGCGAATAAACGAAGATCTCATAGCGCGGTCGCGGCAGTGGGAGGGCATCAAGCGCGCGACTCGCGAATTTGAGCGCGATGAGTTGCTTTGGCTGCCCGTTGGCGTCGATCTGGTAGAAATTGGTGCGAAGCGCGGCGGTGATCGCATTCACGAAACGGCGCAGGATGCGATCCTCATCGAGGCTTTCGACTCCTCTGAGCGCAGATTCGATGCGCCCTGCGATCTTCGCCTCGCGCGCCTTGCGCTCGTCCGCCGAGATATGGAGGCGCGGGTCGAAGCGGGCAGCGAAGAGGCGAATGAGATCGGCCACGATCGATTCATGCTTGATCAGCGTCGCCCACATGTAGCCCTGCGAATAGGGCACACGGATTTGCCGCAAGAAGCGCGAGATCGTGCGAATGAGCGCGACGTCGCGCCACATCAGCCCCGCGCTCAGCACCAGCGCGTTGTAACCATCGTTCTCGGCGCCGCCGCGCATTACCACCAGGAAGGTCGCCTCGAGACTATGCTTGCGTGCCTCGAGATCGACCGCGCTGCCGTCGGCTCGCTCGAGCAGCATGTCGTGAAACCAGACGCCGGGCTCGGGTGACTCATCGGCCCCAGCATCATGTCGCGTTGTGTCTTGGGCACGGCGAGTGATCTGATACGTGCGCTCGTCAACCACCTTGAAGCCCATGTTCTCGAGCACAGGGACGCGCTCGGAAAGTGGGATCGGCCGGTTGTAGCTCCATACCTTCAGTCCAACGCAGCTGGTTGCGTCGCCGACGCGCCGATGAAAGTCGACGCCGAGGGGGCGGCTCGGCGAGAGCCCTTCGATGACCCGAATATCGGCGAGCGCCGTGGTGGGCGAATAATTCTCCCGATATCCCTCCGAGAAGGCGTCGCGGTAACGCTTGAACAGCGCGCGGGCCCTAAGCGCATCGTAGCTGCGCGCCAGTTCGTCGCCGAGCTCGTCCCTCCACGTGCGCACGATCGCTTCGACTGCGCGCTCGAGGCTGGGGCGATCCGGATTCGGCGCCTCAGCGCCCGAAAGGCCGATGATGAAGTGGACGCGAACGAGCTGTCCCTCCGGGAAGAACGGGTGGAACGCGCTCACGCGGCCCTTGTAGGCGTCGGCAAGATAATCGCCGATCGTCTTGCGCACGGCACTGCTGTAGCGCTCGCGCGGAACATAGACCAGGACGGAGACGAAGCGATCGAAGCGGTCGCGCCGCGGCAATATCCGCACGCGCGGTCGCTCGTCGAGCTGCAGCACAGCCAGCGCGAATTGGTAAAGCGTATCCTCATCGAGCTGAAACAATTCGTCGCGCGGGTAATTTTCGAGCACGTTGGCCAGCGCCTTGCCGGAGTGCCCATCCGGATCGAAGCCCGCACGCCTCATCACCGCATCAACCTTACGACGCAAGTATGGGATCGATCGGATCGAGCGCGTATAGGCAGTCGACGTGAACAGCCCCGCGATGCGGAACTCGCCGACCAGCTTGCCGCCGCGATCGAAGCGCTTCACGCCCACGTAGTCCATGTAGACGCGCCGATGCACGCGCGAGCGCACTGCTGCCTTGGTGACGATGAGCAGCGTCGGCTGCTTGAGCAGCGCTCGCATCTGCGGCGTGAGCACGAGAGGCTCGTTCCAGCGGCGCAGTAGCGTCATATCGCGCGAACGCAAGATCCCGAGCCCGCTGTCGAAGACGGGCTCAAGCGTGTCCTGCGCGGCCGTGAACCTATAGTTGCGAATGCCGAGGAACGTGAAATTGTCGTCGACGAGCCATTCCAGGAAGGCAATGGCCTCGGCGATTTCGGCTGCCGGCAATGGCGGGGGACTTGCCTTGAGTTCGGCGATCACTTCGCCCACGCGCGCGATCATTGCTCGCCAATCGCGAACACAGACGCGCACATCGGCGAGCACCTGCTCGATTGCCTCGACGATCTCGGCGCGGCGTGCTTCTTCGTCGATACGCTCGATATGAATGTAGATGACGCTTTCGCGCAGCGACCCGGCGGCGGCCTTCGTGCCCTTGAAGGCAGTGAGACGGCCGGTATCGTCGCGTTCCACCGTCAGCACAGGATGCACGACGAAGCGGACGTCGATGCCGCGCTCGGCGAGTTCGGCGAGTACCGAATCCACCAGGAACGGCATGTCATCGTTGACGATTTCGAGCACCGAATCGGCGCGGAGCCGCTCGTGGCCGGGCAACCCCGGCGTCTCGAGGCGAACCTTCGGCACGCCGGGCTTGCGCACGGCGAGCAGCGTCCAGGCATCCGCGGCCAGTTCGGCGAGCTGGCGCGGATCGTAACGCATGAGGTCTTCGGGGACCGCATGAGCGAAGAGCGCCGCGACGAAATCCTCGGGCACCTCGCGATGGCCGCTGCGCAGGATCTTCCCGGCGGCGGCGATCAGCGCCGCTTCGGCGCGTTCTTCATCGCTGCCGGGAAGGTCGGCGGCTGCCATGGCGTTCTCCCTCGGCGCGCATCCTCGGGGATATCCTAAGCCCCGCGTCCCTTAAATGCTTAATGGTTAAGTGCCAAGCGTTGAAGGCGCTTGGGTGCCGAGCTGTAACCCTCAATTCCCGCCGGCGCGCGCAGACGCCGATCGCTTGTCGCGACGCATCTGCGGCGCGCCGACCTCGCCCACCGTCAGATACCCATCCCGGGTCTGGGGCAATTTGCGACCGAGAATGGAGGATGCGACCAGCGTGCGCAGCACCTGGGCGGTGCCGCCCGCGATCGTGAACATACGTGCGTCCCGCAGGTGTCGCTCGAGCGGATTGTCGCGGGAATAGCCTGCAGCGCCCCAGATCTGTAACGCGTCATTCGTCACCTTGATCGCCGTCTCGGCGGCAAGAATTTTGGCGCGTGCCGCGAGCACGGCATCGGGGAAGCCGCCGGGGGGCGCGCTGCATGCCGCCTTCCAGATCAACGCCCGCGATGACTCGAGCCCGATCGACATGTCGGCGAGCATCCACTGCAGGCCTTGGAACTCCGCAATCGGACGGCCGAACTGTTCGCGACGATTGGCGTAGCTCACCGCCTTCTCATAGGCGCCTTGGGCAAGGCCGAGGGCAACCGTCGCCGCGCCGACACGCTGCCCGTTATAGGCATTCATCAGGTCGCCGAAAGCATGCCGGAGCCCGCGTTGCGGCATGAGCAACATGTGCGCCGGGACTTCGAGGTTCTCGAAGATCAACTCGGTCTCCGGAATGCCGCGCAAACCCAACGCTGGCTCGCGCTTTCCGATGATCAATCCTTTGGGAGTATTGAGCTGGGGGTGGCGCACGAGGATGAACCCGCCGATGCCCTGCTCGGCGCCGCGCTCGTCGAACACACGTGCAAAAACCAGGTGCAAGCGAGAGACACCGCCGCCGGTGATCCAATGCTTCCTGCCGTTGAGGACGTAGATATCGCCGCGCTTATCGGCGCGCGTCGTCATTTCGGTCGCGGCGCTACCTGCTCCGGGTTCGGTAATGCAGATCGCCGGCTTATCGCCCGACAAAACCAGATCGGCCGCGAGCTTGCGCTGCGCCGGGCTGCCGTATTTGAGAATGGCGCCGATGGCGCCCATGTTGGTTTCAACGACGATGCGGGCCGAGGCGCCGCAATGTTTGGCCATTTCCTCGATGACCAACGCCGCCTCGAGATAGCCGAGCCCCGCTCCGCCGAGCTCCTTGGGAATGGTCATGCCGAGCATGCCCGCAGCGCGCAGGCGCTCGACATTGTCCCAGGGATAAGCTTCGCTGCGGTCGATCTCGGCGGCGCGCGGCGCCATATGCGTTTCTGCGAGCGCGCGGGCCTGCGCCTGGAGTTCTTTCTGGGCAGGCGAGAGTTCGAAATCCATAGGCGTTCTCCCGGGCGGAGCGGACGATCAAAGCGACAACTATGATCCCGCCCGCAAAACGGCTGCCGGAGAGGGAATGTCACCACAAATGGCGCGCGTCGGGTAGCTGACCAGCGCGAAAAAGAGTAGACAGCACCGGCGCGCAGAGCGCCGAGCGTGGTTTCGGAGGCTGCCGGTGAAGGATGTTCGTGGCTTGGCGATTTCGACCTCGTCCGCCGAAGCCGGCGCGGCGATGGACCGCGCGGTTGCAAGTTTTCTCAATTTTCGCGTCGATGCGCGGGAACATCTGTCGCGCTGCCTTGCGGCCGATCCGGAGTTCGGGCTCGCACACTGCCTCAAAGGCTATTTCGCCATGCTGCTGTACAAGCAGGCCAGTGTGGCGCAGGCCGCCGAATCGGCACGGACTGCACGCCCGCTGATGGCAAAGGCAACGGCGCGCGAGCTGGCCCATGTCGCGGCTCTGGAAGCCTGGGCGGCCGGCGACCTCGACCGCACCCTCGCCACTTGGGAAGCCATCCTCGCCGAGCATCCGACCGACGTGCTCGCGGTGCGACTTGCTCACTATAAATATTTCTGGCTGGGCCGACGGCGCGACATGGTGGCATCGGTCGAGCGCGTTTCTCCGCAATGGGACCATGACTTGGCCGGCTGGGGCGCGATCCTGTCCTGCCGCTGTTTTGCCTACGAAGAATGCGGCGACTACGCGACTGCAGAAACCGCCGGCCGCGCGGCAGTCGATCTCGATCCGGCCGATTTGTGGGCCACGCACGCGGTGGCCCATGTCATGGAGATGCAAGATCGACATGACGAAGGCATCGCTTGGCTCAGCGAGCTGGAGCGACACTGGTCCGGCGCCAACAACCTGTTGCACCATTTGTGGTGGCACCGCGCGCTATTTCACCTGGAGCGACGCGAGTTCGATGAGGTTCTGGCGCTCTACGATCGCCGTTTTCGCGACCTGAATTCCCCGTTGGCGCAAGCGCAACCCGACTTCCATATCGACGTTCAGAATGCCGCATCCATGCTCTTTCGGCTGGAGCGCCACGGCGTTCCCGTCGGCGATCGCTGGATCGAACTTGCCGACAAGGCCGAAAAGCGCATCGGCGATTGCCGATCGCCGTTCACGCTGCCGCATTGGCTGATGGCGCTCGCCGCGACCGGCCGTTACGACGCGGCGCGACGCATGCTCGACGCGATGCGTGCGTTCAGTCGCGGCAGCGACACCATTGCCCCGGTGGTCGGCGACGTCGCGCTGCCCATCGGCGAGGCGGTGCTGGCGCATCGGCAGGGCAGGTATTCGCGCGCGGTCGAGCTGATGCGGCCGGTGCTCGATGACATGCATCGGCTCGGGGGTAGTCACGCGCAACACGACGTGCTCAACCAACTTTTCCTCGACGCCGCAGTGAAGGCGCAGTGCGCGGACGATGTACGGCTGATCCTCGCTCGCGTCGCCGACCGCCATGGCGCAGCGCAAACAGTACGGGTCGGATACGCCGATGCGGCGCGTCAGTTTCTTGCATCGGCCGCGGGCAACTAACCGAAGAATTGCTGCCTCAAATTTCCAGCAGCTTGTTCGGTAGTTCGTCGCGGTTGAGCGCGCCGGGCGGAAAGTGCTCGGCTAACACCGCCCCGCACTGCTCGATCGCCGCTACGAAGCCGTCGCTGGCGCGCCCCTGTTTTATACCCTCAATCAGCGCGGCGATCGCCTTGTCCCATACCTGCGGCGTCACTTTGGCGTTGATGCCAGCGTCCGCCACGATCTCGGCATAGCGCTCGGCCACGGCGGCAAAGATGAGCACGCCGGTGCGGTTCTCGGTGCGGTGCAGCCCTTGCGCAAAGAACTGTTGCATGGCCTGGACGTGGGCCCGCTCGTGCTGGGTACGGCGCGGCACGATGTGAAAGCGGATGGCGGGAAGCGAAAGGCCAAGTGTCGCGACGATGAAGACGACAAGCTCTACGAGATAGATCACCGAGGCCGGCCAGAGCGTGAAGTAGATCAGCGGCGCAGGCACGACGAGTGCGACGGCGGCGGCCCATGCCAACGGCACCAGGCGATAGTCACTCGCATGGCGCGCGATGACGCAGAAGATCTCGCCCGAGGTCTTGGCTTCCACCGCGCGGATGGCCTCGGCGATGCGCTCCCTATCCAGCTGCGAGATCATGTCGATGGCTCACCAGCTTCCCGAGGAGCCGCCGCCGCCGAACGAGCCGCCGCCACCGGAAAATCCGCCACCTCCGGAAAAGCCACCATCGGAAAACCCGCCACCGGAAAAGCCACCCGAGGAACCAGACCACCAAGGCGACGAGGATGACCATGGGCTGCGCCTGCCGCGGCGACGGCTATTCGAATAAGCCGGCATCGCGCCGACGATTTTGATGAAAACCAGCCAGAACACGCCGAGTGCCAAGATCAGGATCAGTATCGTGCCCCACGGCGTGGCGGGATCGGGCCGTCGCTTCGCCGCGCGCTGCTTCCATTCCTCGGCATCGCCGGTGAGCACGCTGATGATGTCGTCAACACCGCGCGTGATACCGCCGGGGATATCGTTGGCGCGAAAGCGCGGAACGATCGCGTTCTCGATAATAAGTTTGGAGACGGCATCGGTGAGCGTGCTCTCAAGACCGTAGCCGACCTCGATACGCACCTTGCGCTCGCTCGGTGCGACAATCAGCAACACGCCGTTGTTCTTATCCTGCTGTCCAATTCGCCAGCGCCGGCCGAGCTCAACGCCGAAATCTTCGATCGAGGTGCCTTGCAGCGATCTCAGGGTCACCACCACCACCTGGTCGGTGGTCTTGGCTTCGAGTTCCGCGAGCTTTTGCGTGAGCGCCGTTCGCGTTGCCGGCTCGAGGATATTGGCTTCGTCCACGACGCGACCGGTGAGCACAGGCAAAACGAGCGCAACGGCCGGAACGGCAAGCAAAACAGAAACTAAGAAAAGCAGCGCGAGACTGGCGCACGGGCGTCGCCGGCTGCTTTCGGGATCGCATGCCGCGCTCACAGCGCAACCATCAAAACTTCACCTGCGGCGGCCTGGTCACGTCTTCGGCGACCGTAAACGTCTCCATGGGCTTGTTGCTGCGATAGAGCGTCGAGGCCCAGATCACGCCGGGGAACGTGCGCAGCTCCGTGTTGTACTGTCGTACCGCTTCGATGTAGTCGCGTCGGGCGACAGCGATGCGGTTCTCGGTGCCTTCGAGTTGCGATTGCAGGGCGAGGAAGTTCTGGTTGGATTTCAGGTCGGGATAGCGCTCCGACACCGCGAGGAGCCGCCCCAAAGCACCGGTGAGTTGTGCCTGCGCGTCCTGAAAGCGCTTGAATGCTTCCGGATTGTTGAGGATGTCCGGCGGAATTTGCACTTGCGTCTGCGTCGCGCGCGCGCGCGCGTTGGTCACCTCCTCCAGCACCTGCCGTTCCTGTGCGGCGTAGCCTTTCACCGTCTCGACCAGATTTGGAATAAGATCGGCGCGCCGCTGGTATTGATTGAGCACCTGCGACCAATTCGCCTTGGCGCTTTCCTCATAGCTCGGAATATTGTTGATACTGCACCCCGCGACCAGGAGGCCCAGGCCTATGACCGCTATGGGAGCCAAGCGCCGTACGCTTGATCTGATGCTCATGAGTTATCTCCGATTGTCATAGCAGCGCGTTACCGCTGCTACAGCCGATTTAAGGCGAATGAAATGCAAGGCGCGGCGCACGCCGCTTGCACGGGAATAGCGAGGCATTATAGCGATGGTGGCGCGAATGTCTGCCGCGACTATCAACCCGCGCATCTTTAAGGCAGGTCTTGAGGTGGTGATCCTGGAGCGTTCGATGATCCGCGTTGCCCGCACCGCGCTGCTCGCCCTGCTCGCGTGCGTGACGTGGCTCGGCCCACTCGCAGCAGAAACGCCCACGCTGATCGATGCGGCGCCGGCAAGCAGCGCCCGCATCGAGCCGGTTGCGGCCTCCCATGGCATGGTGGTCGCACAGGAAGCCCGCGCGGCACGCATCGGCGTCGCTGTGCTCGAACAGGGCGGCAATGCAGTCGACGCTGCGGTGGCGACGGGCTTCGCGCTCGCGGTGAGCTATCCGCGCGCCGGCAATATTGGCGGCGGCGGCTACATGCTGATCCACCTTGCGCAACGCAAGATCGACACCGCGATCGACTATCGCGAGACCGCGCCGGCTGCGACCACGCGAGCGATCTTCCTCGACGAACGC
>DASQXF010000073.1:0-18858 GCA_035639895.1 Xanthobacteraceae bacterium | reverse complement strand
TGGGCGCGGTCACAGTCCGAGAATTTCGACCAAGGGCCGACGAAGATATGGAAGTTGCAGGTCGACTGGTCGGCATAGACCGTGATCGGGTTCTTCTGCTGGAACGCTTCGAGCGCCGGGTTGGCGTAGTGAGTCAAGGCGCCGAACAGCGGGAAGTAGGTGACGGCCGCGATCAGGCACCCGGCCAAGATGATCTTGAGCCGCCCGATGCGATCCGACAGCCAGCCGAAGAAAAGGAAGAACGGCGTGCCGATCACGAGCGACAAGCCGATCAACGCGTAGGCCGTCACATAGTCGAGCTTGAGCGTGATGGTGAGAAAGAACAGGGCGTAGAACTGCCCCGTGTACCACACCACGCCCTGGCCGGCGGTGGCGCCGAGCAACGCGAGTGCCACATACTTGTTGTTGGGATAGCGCAGGAAGCTTTCGGTCAGCGGCGCCTTCGAGCCCTTGCCCTCCGCCTTCATGCGCTTGAACACCGGAGATTCGTTGAGCTTGAGGCGGATGTAGATCGAGAACACTAGCAGGATGAGCGACACCAGGAACGGAATGCGCCAGCCCCAGTCGGCGAAGGTCTTGGCCTCGATGTAGAAGCGCGCGAACCCAATCACGACGAGCGCGAGGAAGAAGCCGAGCGTCGCCGTGGTCTGGATGAAACTCGTGGCATAGCCGCGGTCGTCCGGCCGCGCGTGTTCGGCCACGTAGGTAGCTGCACCGCCGTATTCGCCGCCCAGCGCGAGACCTTGGAGCAGGCGCAAGGTCACCAGCAGGATCGGAGCCAGCCAGCCGATGGTCGCAAACGTGGGTAAGAGGCCAACCGCGAAGGTCGCGCCGCCCATCACGACGATGGTGACGAGGAAGGTATATTTGCGACCGACGAGGTCGCCGATGCGGCCGAAGATGAGCGCGCCGAACGGGCGCACCAGGAAGCCGGCGGCGTAGGTCGCGAAGGCCGATAATAGCGCTGCGGTGTCATTGCCGGGTGGAAAGAACAGCGCGGCGAAGAAGGGCGCCAGCGTGGCGTAGAGATAGAAGTCGTACCACTCGAACACGGTACCGAGCGAGGAAGCAAAGATGACTTGGCGTTCGTCGCGCGTCATTCCTTGCGCCGGTTGGCGGGTCAGCGTCAGCGTGGTCATGGGAAATTCCCCCAGAGGTATGCGGTGACCGGGAAACGGATCGCCGATCGGCGAACCCGCCCCCATGAGGCCACGCTATCGCGTTGCACAATTTCGGTCTGTGCGCCTCTGGTCGTAAGCCGAAAGTTGGAACTTGGAATAATGCATTGACTGTGCAAGATATTCTCAAGCACGGGGATGCGGGTTACCAATTCGTCGTACGCCGAATGTCGCAGCGCAAAAGACGCAGAGGGAATATCGCCGCGCCAGCATAGCAACACATGTACGCTGTGTGGGGATCGATCGGCTAATCGCGCGGGAGCAAGCGATGTGGCGCTGCTTCGGATGCATTGTGATCATCGCCGCATTGGCGGCCGGGCGAGCGACTGCGCAGGAGGCGGTCGCGGACTTTTACAAGGGCAAGCAGATCACGGTGATCGTCGGCTCCTCCGCAGGCGGCGGCTACGATATCTACGCGCGACTTGTCTCCCGACATCTGCCCAAACACCTCCCCGGCAATCCCGCCGTGGTGGTGACCAACATGCCGGGCGCCGGCAGCAACGCCGCGGCCGCGCACCTCTTCAACGTGGCGCCGCGGGACGGCACGGTCATCGGCGCGCTGCAGAACAGCGCGCTTCTCGATGCGCTGCTCGACGCGCTTCTCGGTGGCAGCCGCCGCCTGCGGCACGACGCCACGAAATTCATCCATCTCGGCTCGGCGACCATCGACCATTATGTGTGCATCGCTCGCGCCGACGCGCCCGTGAAATCGTTCAAGGACCTGCGCACGCAAGAACTTCTTATCGGTGCGAGTCAGCCCGGCACCTCGACACGCGACTTTCCGGCGATGCTGAACAACCTGACCGGCACCAAAATTCGCCTGGTCAGCGGTTATCCCGGCACCCGCGAGATCACGCTGGCCATCGAAAAGGATGAAGTGAAGGGGCTCTGCGGCTTCAGCTGGTCGAGCCTGAAGGCGCAACGACCCGATTGGCTCAAATCCGGCTTCATCCGCGTGCTGGTGCAGGAGCACGACAAAGGCAATCCCGAGATCAGCAAGATGGGCGTGCCGCTCGCCGTCGACTTCGCCACCACGCCGGAGAATCGCCGGGTGATGGAATTGGTGTACAGCTCCGAGACCTTCGGCCGTCCCTACATGATGGCGCCGGGCGTGCCGGCGGAGCGGGTCGCAGCGTTGCGCAAGGCGTTCATGGCGACGATGCGGGATGAGGACCTGCTGGCCGAGGCGCAGCGTATCGGCATCGTCATCGATCCCATCTCAGGCGAGGAACTGCAGGCGCTGGCGGAAAAAATCTTCGCTACGCCCCCGGACGTGGTCGAGCGGGCCAAGCAGGCCATGGAGTACCGCGCGCCGTAGCCGCGGCGAAGGGACGAGGAAACTCGCTCAGGGTCATGGATTCGGGTGCCACCACCGCCCGGCAATTACGACGCCTTCGCAGGCGATCTTGCGGTCGCCCGTCAGCTGCTCGCCAACGACATCGACATAGTCGAAGCGCCCATCTTTGATCGACAGAATGGTCGCGTCTCCGACGCTGCCCGGCTTGAGACTGCCGAGTTCGGCTCGCTTCAATGCGAAAGCGGCATTGACGGTTGTGGCGGCGATCACGTCGGCAAGCGGGACGCCGAGGCAGAGGAACTTCGACATGGTGGTGACCTGGTCGAAGGCCGGACCGTTGATGCAGAGCGCGTGGACATCGGATGAGATGGTATCGGGCAAGAAGCCGTTGGCGAGCATGGCGCGCGCTGACTTGAAGGCGAATGAGCCCTTGCCATGCCCGATGTCGAACAGCACGCCGCGCTGGCGCGCCTCGATGACCGCGCGTTTCACCTTGCCTTGCGCCGTTACCGGCGAGTTCGGGAACGGGCGGAACGCATGCGTGAGCACATCGCCCGGCCGCAGGCGCGTGACTACCTCTTCATAGCTCGGCGGCGGCTCATCGATATGCGCCATCACCGGCAGGCCGACTTCCTCGGCGACCTCGAGCGCGATGTCGAGCGGCACGGTGCCTGAACGGCCCGAAGCGTGGGCGCCGACCCGGACCTTGATGCCAATGATCACGTCGCGATTGGCATTGGCGACCTCGACCGCATCGACCGGTGCCATCAGCCGCAGTTCCTCGCTTTCGCCGACCACCACCCGCGGGGAGAACGCGTAGATTCCGGCGAAGGAGACGTGCAGATAGGCGAGGATGCGCACTTCGCTGCGCTCGATCACGTGCTTGCGAAATCCGGCGAAATTGCCGGGCCCGGCGCTGCCGGTATCGACCGCCGTGGTCACGCCCGAGCGGCGGCAGAAATCTTCGGCGTCGATGCCAAGTGAAGTGCCGCCCCAATAGACGTGGGTGTGCAGATCGATCAGCCCTGGGGTGACGATGCGGCCGGAGACATCGCGGATGTCGGCCTTGCCATCTGCGGGCAAGCCCGCGGCGATGCGCGCCACCTTGCCCTGTACGAATGCAACGTCGGTTACGGCGTCGAGCTTTTGCGAGGGATCGACCACGCGGCCGCCCCTCAGGATGAGGTCGTAGCTCACCGGCGAAGCGTGGAGCATCCGAGAGCCGCCATCAAGCCCTCAGCTTGAAGCGCTGGATCTTGCCCGTCGGCGTTCGTGGCAAGTCGGGCCGCACCTCGATCCAGCGCGGATATTTCCATGCGCCCGCGCGCTCCTTCACATGCATCCGCAGCGCATCAAAGAGCCGCTCGTCGGCGGGATAGCCGTTCTTGAGCACGATGAAGGCCTTCGGCTTGGTGAGCCCGTCGCCGTCCTCCTGACCGATCACCGCCGCCTCGAGCACGGCCTCGTGCGAGGCGAGCACCGCCTCAACCTCGAACGGGGACACCCACATGCCGTTGACCTTGAACATGTCGTCGGTGCGCCCGCAGTAGTAATAGTAGCCCTCGGCGTCGCGTACGTACTTGTCGCCGGTATAGGTCCATTCGCCCGCGAAGGTGCGCCGGCTCTTGGCGCGCTGGTTCCAGTAGCTTTCACCCGCGGAGGGCCCGCGCACCACAAGCTCGCCAATCTCGCCAGCGGGGAGCTCGCGCCCGCTCTCATCAACGATCTTTACGTCGTACCCCGGCACTGGCTTGCCGGTTGATCCGTAGCGCACGTCGCCCGGGCGGTTGCTCAGGAAGGTCTGCAGCATCTCGGTCGAGCCTAGCCCGTCGAGAATGTCGACGCCGACCGCCGCCCGCCAACGCTCACCGAGGTGGGCGGGCAGCGCCTCGCCGGCGGAAATGCACAGCCGCAGCCGGTCGGAGCCCGCGCCGGGACCAATGTCGGGCTGCGCCAGCAGCGCTGCATAGAGCGACGGCACGGCATAAAAGATGGTCGGGCGATGGCGGCGAAGCGCGGCGAGCACCGCCTGCGGCGTCGGCCGCTGCGGCAGCAATACGGCGCTGGCGCCGACCGCCAGCGGAAACGACACGGAGTTGCCGAGGCCGTAGGAGAAGGAGAGCTTCGCCGCCGAGAACGCGACATCGTCCTCGCGCATGCCGATAATGCCCTGCCCCATAAGGCGTGCCGTCGCCATCAGGCTGGTATGAACATGCCGGACCGCCTTGGGGTCGCCAGTCGAGCCAGAGGTATACATCCACAACGCGACTTCGTCGGACATCGTCGGCGCGGTGAACGGCAGTGGTTCGACCTTGGCGAGCAGCTCTTCCAAGAGATGCACATGCGGCAAATCCGGGCGCTCCTGCGCGCTCGCGCCGACCACGATCACGGCGCGCAAATGCGGCAACCGATCGCGCAACGACAGCACGGTCGGCGCGAGTGCAGCCGCCACGACGATCGCGGCCGCGCGGCTGTCGGCGAACAGGTAGGCGTATTGCTCCGGAGTGAGGAGCGTGTTGACAGGGATGGGCACGATACCCGCGCGCATCGCCCCCCAAAATACGATCGGGTGGTCAACGGTATCGTGAGCCACGAGGACGAGGCGATTTTCCTCGCGCAAGCCGAGCGCCCGCAACGCCGCCGCGAAGCGATAGGTGCCTTCCTGCAACTGCGCATAGGTCAGCGACCGCTCGGAATCGATGAATGCGACTTTGTTGCCGAGGCCGCGCGCGACATTGGCGTCGACGAAATCAGTGACCGCATTGTACGGCCGGCGTTGCAGGAATTGTTCAAGCGATGGAGTCATGCGGCGAGGTTCGACGCGAACATGTGTTGCAGCAAGCACACACGAATGTGGCTTAGTTTGAGCAGAACTATAGCGCGAGGGCCATGTTCGTCCCGGAACAATATCGGGAGACAATGCTCATTCGGCCGCGATGGCGGCCGGTTATGAACTCCGATCAAAATACCCGATCCCACTCATTGCAGCCGTCGAGGGCTCATTCCGTGAACAGCCAGGCGCCAGGCCCGAGTTCCTCGGGAAAGATCGCGGCCAAGGCTTGCTCGCTGCGCCGCGTTCTGAGTGCCGCGTCCTTCAACAGGTCGCTCGTCACCGCCAACGACGCCACGCGGATCGCGTAGGCGCCGATGAACGGCAGCGACGGGATGGGGACGTCCGGCAGTGTTCTGGTGAACGCCTCCGCGGTCATGAGCTGCACGCGGCCGCGGTCGAGCTCGATTGTCTGCCCGAGCGGGGAGGGCAGCGCTTCGCGGCCCGTGAAGCGTGCGAAGCGTTGCGCCGCCTCGTTCACGTCGCCGACCACAATGATGACGCTGGTGAGCGCCACCGCGCCGTTGGGATGCGACAGCCAGCGGGGCTGCCACACCATGGCCTCGGTGCGGTGAGTGAGGATTTGGATGCGCCCTTCCGGCATTTGTCCGGGTTCGAGCCGCGCCAGCGTGAAGGCGGCAATCCCCGGCGCCCCGCCGGTGTCGACCGGACGCTGCATGTGGACCAAAGGCTGCATGCGAAATCCCACCGAGGCGAGCCGGTGATGCGCCGCCGCGGCGTCCGCGACCGCAAACGCCGCAAGATGGACGCCCCCATGGCGCGTCAGCGCCGCATCCAGCTCGCGGCCGAGCGGCGTATCGGCGGTCTTGAAGAGCACTTCGATATAGCCGCGCGAGAACATGGCTGTCACGTTGCCGGTGCCGGTAGGGCGCGGCGTGCCCTCGGATCCGGGAACCACCTGAATGGACTCCGGTGTCGGAGCAAATCCGGCGCGCGCGAGCGCGCGGCCCGCGGCGTGCGGATCGCGCACGAAATGGCCGACATGATCGAGGAAAATCTCGTCGAGGATGGGAAGCTGGCGGTCCACCGTTGATCTTTGCTCCTGGCCTGGATGGACCAGCTCTATTCGTCGCATCTGCCGCGGGTGTCAGCGCCGCCGCGGGCGGAGTATAAACAGGCTGGCTGGTGCCGCCGCGCCTGCCCCAAGCTTGGCGCAACATCGCACTTTCGGCAAACGCGAGGACGACGATGAACCGGCGCGACCTTCTGGCGCTTGGATTGGCATCCCTCTCGGCAAGGGCGCTGACGCCGCGTCCTGCGCTCGCGCAGGGGCAATATCCGGAGCGGCCGATCAAGCTGATGGTGGCATTCTCAGCAGGCGGCGTGAACGACGTGGTCGCACGCCAGTGGGCCGAGCGCGTGAAGACTCTGCTCGGCACCGTTTACGTCGAGAACCAGGGCGGCGGCACCGGAACGATCGCAACCGGCGAGGCCGCGCGGGCGCCCGGCGACGGCTACACCATCCTGCTCGGCAGCACGAGCACCATGGTGCTCAATCCCATGACCATGGCCAAGGTGCCGTACGATCCCGCCAGGGATTTCGTGCCCATCGCCATCATCGCCGTCTCCACCACGTCCATCGTGGTGCACCCATCCGTGCCGGCGACGACACTGGCCGAGCTCATCGCCTATGCCAAGGCGCAGTCCGGCAAGCTCTCCTATGGCTCGGCCGGCAGCGGCACCATGAGCAATCTCTCCGGCGAACTCTTCAAGCAGCTCACCGGTCTCAACGATCTCGTGCACATCCCGTACAAAGGCGCGGGGCCCGGGATCAGCGATCTCGTCAGCGGGCACATTCCGATGATGACGCCGAACGTGACAGGGCAGCTCCTTGAATTCCACCGCACCGGCAAGATCCGCATCCTGGCGGTGAACGCGGCGCAACGGTTAGCGGCGGCACCCGAGATTCCGACCGCCATCGAGCAAGGGGTGCCGGGCATGATCGGACTCTTGTTTCTGGGTTTGTTTGCGCCGGCCGCCACGCCGAGGGCGATCGTCGATCGCATTGCCGAGGCTACCCGTGCGGCGATGGCGGACGTGGAATTTCAAAAGGTGCTGATCGCCTCCGGTCTCGAGGCCATCCCCGATTCGAACTCGGATAAGGCCAAGCAATTCATAGACGAGGAGATCGCGCGCTGGGGTCCCGTGGTGAAGGCAGCAAGATTCAAGGTGGACTGAGCGGGCAGGGGCCCGCACTCACCCGACTGTCGTCCCGCCGAGACGCTCCTGCGCAAGTCCGTGTAGCAGTGCCCGGTCGATCTTGTTGGTAGCCGCCAGCGGCAATTCGTCCACGAACCAGACGAAGCGCGGATGCGCATAAGCGGGCGCGTTGGCGAGCGCGAAGCGCTTGATCTCGTCCGCGCTCGGGCTGCGCCCGGGCTTCGACACCACGAAGGCCACAGGTTTTTGTCCCTTGATGTCGTCCTCGATGGACACGACGGCGGCCTGCGCGACATCGGGATGACGCTCCAGCATACGCTCGACGTCGCTCGGATAAATGTTCTCGCCGCCCGAGACGAACATATCGTCGCTACGGCCGACGAAATAATGAAAGCCGTCCGTGTCGCGGCGGAAGACGTCGCCGGTGATGTAGAATCCATCGGCGGTGAACGGCGGCTCGACGTCCGGCCGATTGTGATAGCCGTTCATGAGTGCTGGGCATTTCATTTCCAGCACGCCCTGATGTGCGCCGCGGTTATCGCCGTCGACCAGCCGCAGCTCGACCTTCGAATGCGGATAGCCGACCGACATGTCGGGCTGCGGCAGACCGCGGGGATGGGGCCCGAACACTACCGGACCGGCCTCGGTCGTGCCGTAGGCGTTGGTGACCGACACCTGCGGCAACGCCCGGCGGATCGCTTCCATGAGGCCGTAACTGATCGGCGCCGAGCCCATGCGGAGGAATTCGACGCTCGAGAGATCGCTGCGCGCGAGCAGCTCCTTCTCGCGCAGCATCATGGCGATCATCGGCGGCACCGCGGTGAGCCACGTGCACCGATAGCGTCCGATCGCCTCGATATAGGCCGGAGCAGCGAATTGCGGCAGCAGCACGATGGTCGCGTGCGCGGCGCAGGCGAGCTTGGCGAGCGCCAGCGCGTTCATATGGTAGAGCGGCGCGGCGATGAGATAGCGATGGCGGGCGAGGTCGTCCGTCAGGCGCGTCTCCACCACCCAAATGTGGCTCTGGTGTGAGAGCACGACGCCCTTTGGCATCCCGGTCGAGCCCGACGTATAGAGGAACATCGCGGGCTCGCGCGCACGCGGCACGACGGGATCGAAGGCGCCGCGGTCGAGGAAGCGATCGAAACCGTGGTCCCCGTCATTGCCGAAATGCACTGACGGAACATCCGGCGGACAGGCTTCCGCGCGGGAACTGTCGCAGAACATGAGCTTGGCATCCGCGTCGCGCAGGATGAAATGAATGGTCGAGCGTGGAAGCTTGAAGCTCACCGGCACCGCGACGAGACCGGCGCGCATGATGCCGTAATAGGCGGCGAGATATTCGGCGCGATTGGCGGAGAGAACGGCCACGCGATCGCCGCGTGAAAGCCCACGCCCGCAAAGCGCGCGGGCAACGCCGTTCGCCAAGGCGTCGAGCTCACGATAGCTGATCTCGCGCACGCTCTCGCCGCCGAGATCGATGACCGCAATCTTGCCGAGATCGCGATCGCGCCGGATGAGATCACCGAGATTGGTGAATGAAGTCATGCGAACAGACCGAGTATTTGGCATCTGCATCATGTCGCCGCGAAGCACAGCGCGTTAGTTGCTGATCGCGCACGCCACAGGGGGCACCTCTCCCCGCTTGCGGGACTCTCCGCGCACTCAGCATATCGAGAGTCCCCCCACCCCGACCCTCTCCCCGCGAGCGGGGAGAGGGAGCGCATCGAGTCCATGACAGCGCCTGCGGCTCAAGTGACCATCACGTCTTTGGCGGGGCGGTGAGATAGGTGCCGCGGCCGCTGGCGAGGAGCTTGCCCTGCGCGTCGAACACATGCGCCTCCGAAGTCGAGAACTGGCCGCCCATGCGCACCACCTTGCCCCGGATGGTGAGATCCCCGGGCATGGCCACGGCATGATAGTCGACGTGCAGATTGATGGTGGGCACGCCGCGGCCGTTCTTCATGACCATGGCCCAGTCGGCACCGAGATCGACCAGCGTTGCGAGAATGCCGCCGTGGGTGTAGCGCCGGTCGGGATTGACCACCCACTCCTCCCGCCACGTCGCTTTCAATTCAATGCCGTCGTCGTGGAGCGCAACGACTTTGAGGCCCAGCCACTGATGGTAAGGGGCGCGGGTGACGAGCGCCTGCACGCGCTCGAGCGTGAGTTCTTCGCTCATGGCACAACCACGACCTTGCCGATAACCTCACGGTCCTGGATCAGGCGCAGTCCCTCGCGCGCCTGGTCGAGCGGCAGCACCTTATCGATCACGGGACGCATCTTGCCTTCCGCAATGAGCTTCATGAGCGCGCGCAAATCGTCGTCATAAAAACTGTTGGAGCCGATGATCTTGAGCTCGAAGCTCCAAACATAACGCAAATCCTCCTTCGGATCGTAGCCGGCGGTCGCGCCACAGACCAGAAGCTTGCCGCCGCGCTTGAGACAGCGCAGCGAAGGCTGCCAGGTATCGCCCCCGGTGAAGTTGATCACCACGTCGACACCACCCTCGTAGCTGCGGCGCTGCGGCTTGCCGTAGCGCTCGATCGCCCATTTCGAAAAATCGACGTCTCGGACGTTGATCACCTCGTCGGCACCGAGCGCCTTGAGCTTTTGCATCTTCTCTGGGCTCGAGGTGCACGCGATCACATCGGCGCCGAGATGCTTGGCGAGAATGATGCAGCCGGTGCCGACGCCACCGCTGGCGCCGAGAACGAGCACGCGGTCGCCCCTTTTGACGGTGTCATGGGTGATCAGCATGCGGTGCGCCGTGCCGTAGGCGACCGGCAGGGCGGCTGCCTCTTCGAAGCTCACGCCCGCCGGCATGGCGATGAGCTGGTCGGCAGCAACCAGACAGTATTCCGCCATGCCGCCGTCGAGCATTTCGCCCATCAGGCCTTTCGCCTTGTTGAGCGGATTGACCAGCACGCGCTCGCCCACCGTCCAGCCCGTCACGCCGGTACCGATCTCGACGATCTCGCCCGCCATGTCGAGACCGAGCACGACCGGCAGCGGCACCTTGATGCCGGGCATGCCGCGCACCGTGAACACGTCGTGATAGTTGAACGAGGATGCCCGCACCCGGATCACCACGTGGCCGGCGATGGCCGCAGGCAGTGGGTGATTGTTCGCGACGGCGAGCTCGTCGAGCCCGCCGTGCTTGCGCAGAACCAGCGCTCTCATGGTCTTCTTGACGTCCACCGTTTCTCTCTTTGCCGCTAGTGCCCCAACGTGTAGCCCGGATGAGCGTAGCGAAATCCGGGTGCCGCTAGCCAGCCCGTCCCGCATTTCGCTTCGCTCATGTGGGCTATGACCCCGCGCCTGGATTGTGATTAGACGTCGGTCTAAGTAGCTTAGGGCACGGCTGCCAACAAGCTGCGGCCGCTATTGGAGCGCCTTCGATGCAGGAAAATTTCCGCCAGTTCCTCGACCGCCTGCGGCAGGGCGGCGATCTCATCGATCTGCGCCAGCCCGTGGACATCCGCCACATCGCAACCCTGGTCGATCAGGCGGAGACCGCGCTCTATTTTCACGACGTGATCGGCTACGACATGCCGGTGGTCTCCGGTCTTATCCGCACGCGCGAGCGCTCGATGATGGCGCTCGGCTGCGAGACCTACCGCGAAATCGAGGACAAGCTCACCCAGGCGCTCAGCCACCCGATCCCGCCGAAATACGTCAAGACCTCGCCGGCGCGCGAAGTGGTCGTCGCCGGCGACGAGGTCGACCTCTACAAGCTGCCGATTCCCATGTCCTCGATTTTCGACGGTGGGCCGATGATCACCGCGGGCGTGGTGATCGCGCGCGACCCCGACCTCGGAATCAACAGCGGCATCTACCGCTTCATCGTGAAGGAAAAGAATCTCACCGGCATCGACATCGTCACGCCCAACAACATGCGCCTGTTCGCCCAGCGCGCCTACGAGAACGGCCGTCCTTTGCCGATCTCGATTTCGATCGGCACCCATCCCATCGAGATCACGGGTTCGGGCTATCGCGCGCCGCTCGGCGTCGACGAGATGGCGATCGCGGGCGGATTGCGCGGCGAGCCGGTCGAGCTGGCGCCGTGCGAGACCATCGACCTGCCCTATGTCGCCGACGCCGAGATCGTGCTCGAGGCGGAGATCCTGCCGACCGGGTGGACCTGGCCGGAGGGACGCTTCGGCGAGTTCACGCGGCTGATGGGAGGCCTGCACTGGAACCCGCTCGTGCGCATCAAGGCGGTCGCGATGCGCAAAGACGCGGTCTACTACAATCTGCACATGCCCTGGGAAAACACCTGGCTCGCGGCGCCCACGCGCTATGCCGCGATCCGCCAGGCGCTGCGCACCGCCGGCGTACAGGTCAAGGACATCAACGTCACGCTTGGCGGCTGCGCGTTCTGGCACGCGGTGATATCGATCAAGAAGCAGCCGGGGGAGGCCAAGAACGCGCTGCTCGCCGCGCTCTCGGTCATGGACCTCAAGCACGTGGTGGTGGTCGACGACGACATCGATGTGTTCGATCCGACCGAGGTCGAGTGGGCGATCGCCACGCGCGTGCAGGGCGACAAGGACGTGATGGTGGTGAGCAATGCGCGCGCCAAGCCGCTCGATCCAAGTCTGCCGCAGGGCTACGGCGTGGTGCCGACCGGCGCCAAGGTCGGCATCGATGCCACGATCCCGGAAGGCATTCCGCGCGAATATTACGAGCGCATTACCTACGCCTACGCCGATCGGGCAAAGATCGGCGACTATATCAACGGCAAGTCGGACGCGGCGGGTGCCGCGGGGGGCGATGCCGAAGTGGCCGCTCTGGCGAGCAAGGTCTTGGACGCAATCGGCAACGAGCCGCTCTACTATACGGATATCGCAGAACGTTTCTGCGCCTATGACTTCCGCACCGTGGCGCGCGCTCTCGGCCAGCTGCACGCGAGCGAGAAGCTGTGGCAGGACCCGCGCGGGCGCATGTGCGTGCGCGGCTCCGAGTTCGCGGCCAAGCCGCCAAGGCGGTGAATGCAGTGCGTCAGCTTGTAGGGTGTAGCCCGGATGAGCGCAGAAAAATCCGGGAACGTAGTGCCGCGCCGGAAGCTAACCCGCATCTCACTACGCTCATGGGGGCTACGATCCTCGGTCAAGGCTTCGATGCAACTTCGAATGGAATGCGTTGAACCTCGGCGTTCATCGCATTGCCGTCGACGATGAGCTGCGCGATCAGCGTGAACTGACCCGGCGACAGCTTGCCGGTGAAATCGAGGGAGAAGCTTGCATCCGCAGAGGGTGCCACTTGGCCCGCGAGTACGGCGCGGCCTTCGGCGTCGGTCACGAGATAGCGGCATTCCGGAGCCGACCGCTTGAGCGCGTCGGGCGCAATCGATGGCAGCGGGCGGCGCACGATGTCGTAGCTGCGCTGATGCTTTTGCACGAGCTCGATGTCGCCGAACAGTCTAATCCGTTCTCCGTCGCGCTCGACCTTGGTGATGAAACCCCGGCGCGGGGTGGCGTAAGCGTCGTATGAGCCCACACCGAGCGGATAGCTCAGATCACGGAACGCCTCGAGCGTGACGCTGTCGGCCGACCAGCGCTTGAGCTGATACGGGCCATTGGTGACCAGGAAGTGCCCGCGCTCTCTGTAGAACGCCTTGAGCGCGGCCCAACGCTTGCGAGCGTCCTCCGCGCTGACCAGCGATGTCAGAGTATCGGGGCGATAGCTTTCGCGCTCGAATGTCTCGACCAGCCCAAGAAGCCGCGCCTTCATTGCGTCGGAGCGCACGAGATCGAGCCAATCGATGCCGCGGCGCCGGGCCTCGGATTGCGAAAACGCAGCCCAGCCGCGCTCGACGGCTTGCTCCATCAGCACCAGGAGATGCCAGGGCAGCGTGCTCCAGGGTGGTGCGATGACCGCATCTTGCTCCGGATCGATCGGCGCGGCCGAGGTGTAGACGTCGATCACCAGCAGCTCGCGCACGTATTCGAAATCGCCGAAGCGGAAGGATTTGGAGGTCGTGTCGGTGCCGACGACGTGGACGCCCAGGAGGTGGGAGCGCATGACTGCGGTGGCGGCCGCGACCAGCGGATCATAATGCGCATCTTCGCGGTCGGTGCGCGCGCCCCAGCGATAGGCAAACGCATAGGCATAAAGCACGTCGGCGGCGCTCATCCGCGTGCCGTCATGAAAGGCGGAGCCGAGCACGCTATAGGTCAATTTTTGCTCGGCGATCTTGCCCGCGCCGACCGCCTGCAATCGACCGCTTCCGGGCTCCGGCAGCACCGCATCCTCGGGGACGGCAATCTCGGCTGCAACGGGCTGCGCGGGCGCGCGGCGCTCCACGATCGGCTCGGCGAGAATGGAGAGGCTCACGCAGGTATAGACCACCATAAGCGCGGTCAGCGGAACCTGGGAGCGCAACGCGAGAGGCCGCGTGTCGAGGACCTGCATCGCCTTGACATGCGCCAGATAGACCGCCGCGATGTGACCGACGAGGATCGCCGTCACAGCGGTCCACCAGGCAAACCGCGCGTCGACGATTGCGATGTCGACGCGGTAGCCTGCGGTCCCGAACAGATTCCAACCGAAGCCGAAAGGGTCCGAGACGAGCGGAATGATGTATTGCCCCTGGATCAGCAGGAACGTGAAATAATGCGCGACGTGATAGCCGATCGCGATCGGCACCAGCGTGAAGGCAAAGCTGCGGGCGATCGCCAGCGGCGCCAAGCGCTGTTCGGTAACCGCGCTCATAACCGCGCAGACCCCGACGTAGGCACCGCAGAAGATGAGCCAGAAGGCGATGAGTCCGGCCGTTCTGATCGCCACGAGCCTGAAGTCGCCTAAGGCAGAAACATAAGGAGCAATCGCTCCTTCGAGCTTGCCCCATTCCGGCGTGGTCAATGCGCCGTCGTATAGCACGGTCGCGAGCAGCAAGAGCACGAAGGCCATCATCGAGCTGGACACCGAGCCGCTGTCGAGAAGCCCGGCGCCGAACGGCCGCAGCCACATTTCACGCTGAGGTCCGGTTCGGATCTCGATCGGCGCAAAGCGCGCGAACGTGCCGAACACCGCCGTGAAGACCTCGCCGCGCTCGAGCCAGAACTCGCGGCCGAATAGGAACATGGCGGCGAGGGTGAGAACGGAATAGGCAAGCGCCAGCCACGCGATGGTGCGCGGCACCGCCGGGTTCGGATAGACGAGCTCGATCCACGCGAACGCCAGCAGCAGAATAAATGCCGGCCAGACGCCGAGGACCTGCGGGTAGGATAGGCGCAGGCCGAATCTGCGTCGCCCGGCAATTCCCTGATAGATCGTCTCGATCGTCTCAAAGATCGTGCGCCAGGGATTGATCACCGCCCAAATATTCCCGACGAACGCCGAAACGTAGGCCAGACCAACCCAACCGATGATCCACACCAGGGTCGGCGCGATGTTTCGGTACGGATTTTGATCGCCGCGCAATCCGGCGACGATAGTGATGATGACAGCGGCAAGCGTGAGCAGTTTGAGCGCGAGCGCAAGCGACGGGCTTGCGATCCAACGACCCAGCGGCGTGGCGATGAGATCGATGCGTGGATAAGCGCGAACGCGCGGTACTTCCCGCACGAACAATCCGACGATGAGGAACGACACCACAATCGCCGCCGCTACTCCGGCGAGGTAGAACGAGAGCGGAATCGGGAGATCGTAGCGTTGGCCGAAGCCGTGCGCGCTCGCCGGCGTTGCCAGACCTGCGACCGCCACCGCCACCGCGAACGCGCGCAGCGCAGCCGCCGCCCGGCGCCTGCCGGCCTCTCTAAGGATAGACCTCGATGGTGACAAGGACGTCCCCGTGCGCATGTCCGCCGGACGGCGCTTTACCGATGTGGGGCTCAACCGTGAATCGTCCGGTCGCGCGCGCCGTGAAGGTCATCTCCGTGACCGTGCCCGGCTTGACCTCTTGCTCGATGTCGTAGCCGTGCAGGTGCACGCTTATCGGCTTGTCCGCGCGCCATTCAAGCTTCACGACGTCGTTCTGCTTGACGCGAATGAGCCGCATGTTGGGGGGCACGCGGCCGTTCGCAATGGTCAGCGCATAGGTGACCTCCGCCGCGTCGACGGCCAGGATTAGCGCGCTGCTGAAAGACAACGCCAGCATCAATGCCCGCAGTATTTGAAAAGAGCACATCTGCGTGCTCGCGCTATTCATCGCCCCGACCGTAGATCGGAAATGCGATTAAGCATCCAGCCGGCCTCATAGGGTGACGGCAGCAGGGCCGGGTCGCCGACGGCAAAGCCCATCAGGCGCCCGAACGGATCGGTCATGCCGCCGATCGGATTCCAGGCGGCGGCGGATTTGCCGTCGATGCCGAGCGCGAGCCAGCCGTTCCAGGGAAAATCCTTGAGCTTCACCGTGCGTATGAACATCGGGGAATGCAGGCCGGTGAGCGAATCGTAGCCGATGTTCTCGATCCCGGCCGAGAACTCGACATTGACGTATTCGCGCTTGATCGTGTAGCCGGCGACGAGTTTCCGGCAGCCCCCCGTCAACAGCGTGACGAGGTCGCGCTCGAGATTGATGCGCTCGACCAGGGAGGTGAAATCGCGTGTCTTGAGGCGTCGCAGGTCGGATTCGATTCGTTCTTTCTGCGCAGGTTCGCTCGCGGCATCGGCCAGGAGACGCTCGGCGTGGAACCAACCGGTTCGTACCCACGGGGGCGCGAGCCAACCGTCGACCGTAAACATGGCGGAAGCCACGAGCTCGGCCGCATCGATCTCGGTAACTTCGGCATCCCAATCCGCCTCGTGCGCGGACCAATCCGGATGGCCTTGCACCACACCGCCTCGCGCCGCGATCTTGAGGTCGCCGCCGGATGCTGTCGGCTCCGAGACGCGCGCCGCGGCGGCCGCCGCGAGGTCGGCATGATGCAGGTAGTCGCCATGGAACGGCGTGACCGGGTAGGGATGCGGAACGAAATCGCTTTGCGCGGCAAGCGCGCGCATCACCGTCCCGACAACGCCGCAAGCGGCAGCATCGTCCTGCACGCGCGTCGAGCCCAGGTTGGTGCGCACGACGATGAATGAGCCGAGCGATTCAACTGGACGAATCTCAGCCCGCGGCGTCGTTGAAAAGCTCAAGCCGCGGCCGATATAGACCTGGATCTTGCCGTCGCGCAGCGGTTGCGCCGCCTCCTCGGGGGCGAGCGATCTGATTTCGATCTCGTGCGGATAAAACGACGGATAGATCGGCAGCTCATGTCCGCCGCGAGCCACGGTGATGATGGCAGCCGCGCCGAGCGCGAAAATCACTGCAGTAAGCCGTTTCATGTCCCGGTTCGAACCCTTGCCCGCGAGACATCGAGAGCGTGCAGGCCAGCGCGGTCTCACCCGCGCAGCGTGCGCATGACGGTGTCGTTCGCCAGCGCGTCCTGCGGCGTGCCGTGGAAGATAATCTCGCCGCGATCGATGACGTAGAGCCGGTCGGCGATGGCGGCTGCGCTCGTGAGATTTGATTCGGCGAGCAAAAGCGAAATGCCCAGGCCCTTGATCATCATGACGGCGTCGCGAAAACGTTTCACCACCACCGGCGCGAGGCCCTCGAACGCCTCGTCGAGGATCATCAGCGACGGCGCGAGGGCCATGGCGCGGGCAATCGACACCATCTTCTTCTGCCCGCCGCTGAGGTTGAGCCCCGGCCGGTTCATGAACTTGGCGACTTCGGGAAAAACGGTGAGCGCCTGTGCCTCGGCATCGATCCTGCCGCTGGCGCCGCGCGCGGTCTTGTCGGACATCCAGCGACTGATCATGAGGTTCTCGGCCACAGTCAGCTCGGGGAAGATGCCGGCATTCTCCGGCGCATAGCCGATGCCGCGCTTGGCGCGCTTGTGCGGCGGCAATCTGGTGATGTCCTCGCCGTGGAAGCGAATCCGACCGGAACGCACCGGCAGCAGGCCCGTGATGCTCTCGATGATGGTGGTGCGGCCGGCGCCGTTGCGTCCGACCAGCGAGACGACTTGGCCGTCGCTGACCTCGAGCGTCACGCCACGCAGGATGTGCGCAGGCCCGCGGAAGGTATTTATGGCTTCGACCTCAAGCAGCACTTGCTTGCCCTTCGCCGTCTCAAGCCGAGAGCGGTGCGCCGAGAAGGATATTGGCGACGTCCTTGTTCGCCTTGATCGCTTCCGGCGTTCCGTCGGCGAGGAATCTGCCTTCGTGCATCATCACGATGCGGTCCGAGTACCGGAACACCACGTCCATGTCGTGCTCGATGACGACGGCAGTCACCGCGCCAGCACGCACGACCGAGGACACAGTATCCATGATTTGCGTCTTGTCGCGCGTGCTCACCCCGCTGGTCGGTTCGTCGAGAAAGAGCAGTTTCGGGCGCAACGCATAAGCGACGGCAACGTCGAGCAGCTTGCGCTCGCCTTGCGCCAGGCCACCGGCCAAAACGGCGCTCTTTTCCGCAAGTCCGAACTGGCCAAGCACGTCGAGGGCCTCGCGGCGGACGTCCCGATCGCGATCGGCAAGCGCGGCGATTTTTACGACCTTGCGCTCGCGCGAGAAAATCGACAACGCGACGTTGTCAAAAACGCTTAGTGCATCGAACAGATTGACGATCTGGAAGCTGCGGGCGATGCCGGCCCTGATACGCTCGTAGACGGGGGCGAAGGTGAGGTCTTTGCCCTCGAACAGGATGCGGCCGCTGTCCGGCTTGAGATGGCCGCTGATCAGGTTGACGAGCGAGGTCTTGCCGGCGCCGTTCGAGCCCACGAGCGAGAGAAATTCGCCTTGGTTGACGGTGAAGTTGACATGGTCGCAGGCGTGGACGTCGCCGAACTGCTTGCTGAGGTCGACCGTCTCGAGAAGGATCACGCCGGTTTCTCCTTCCACCGCAGCTTGGCCGCCGTCGCCGAGATGGCACCCACGATGCCGGTCGGCAACAGCATGACCAGGAGCACCAGGACGACGCCGAGCAGGAGCTGCCAATATTCGGTGGCCGCGACCGCGTAGGTCTTAAGGTAAGTGAAGAGTATGCCGCCGACGATCGGACCGGTGAAGTTGCGGAAACCCCCGAGCAGCGTCATGAACACGATCTCGCCCGAGAATGGCCAATACAACACCTCAGGCGTCGTCAAGCCGTTGAGCGGCACCCAGAGAATCCCCGCGAGCCCCGTGAACGTTCCGGAAATCAGGAACGCGACCCAGCGGAACCGCCTGATGCGCAAGCCGAGGAAGGCGGCGCGCGTTTCGTTGTCGCGAATAGCCTGCAGCGCCTTGCCGAAGGGCGAGTGCACGATCACCCACATGATCACCATGCAAATCGCGAACACGGCGAGCACGTAATAATAATATCCGTTGATGAATCGCTGGAACGCGTCACGCCCCGTGAACGTGAGCATGCCGGCGAGCAATGTTGGGCGCCC
>DASQXF010000072.1:0-2241 GCA_035639895.1 Xanthobacteraceae bacterium | reverse complement strand
TTGTCAGCATCATGCATGCCAACAACGAGGTCGGAACCATCCAGCCGATCGAGGACTGCGCCCGCATTGCCCGCGAGCACGAGGTCCTGTTCCACACCGACGCTGCGCAGTCCGTTGGGAAGATCGCAACCGATGTCAACGAGCTCGGCATCGATCTTCTGTCGATCGCCGGCCACAAAGTCTATGCACCAAAGGGCGTCGGCGCGCTGTTCGTGCGCCGCGGCGTCTCGATCGAACCGCTGATCCATGGTGCCGGCCACGAAAGCGGCCGACGCGCCGGCACGGAGAGTGCCCTGCTGACGGTCGGCCTCGGCAAGGCCTGCGAGCTGGCGCGCGATCTTTCGCCGATGCATCGCGTGCGCGCCTTGCGCGACCGCTTCTGGCAAGGATTGCAGCAGCAATTCGGCGACGGCGTGGTTCTCAATGGTCATTCCACGCACCGCTTGCCGAACACGCTCAACGTGTCCTTCGTCGGCCGGGCCGGTGCCGAGATCTTGGCGCGGCTGGATGGGCTGGCGGCCTCGACGGGATCGGCGTGTCACTCCGGCCGCATCGAGCTGTCGCCGGTTTTGCAAGCCATGGGTATCGCTCCGCACGTGGGAATGGGGGCGATCCGGTTCAGCCTCGGACGCGCGACGACGGGCGATGAAATCGACGCCGCGCTCGAACATTTGACCAACGTCCTTGCCCTCGCAGGATAGGATCGCCGTAACCAAAGCGGCGTCACCGCGGCATTGCGGCTCCTTCATAGAAAAAGGTCATGATCTTTGGTCCGGGGATGTAGCCCATTGCCAGACGATCGATGCGAAAGCCTGCATCCGAAAGCAGATCGTCGATCTTGCGATTCAGGCGGCACCCGCCGGAAAGTCGTTGCCAGAACGGGTTGAGACGGTCCTGCCAACGCGCCACCCTCGGTTCCGGCGCACGCCCATGTTCCACGAAGAGCAGACGTCCGCCGGGTCTGAGCACGCGTCGCATTTCTGTGAGTGCAGAGCGTATGTCAGGAATGCTGCAGCCGGTCCACGTCATCACGATCGTATCCATGCAGTGGTCGACCAACGGGATACGCTCGGCGGAGCCTTCGAGGAGGTGGACGGGAGTTTGCGTGCGCGGCGCCTTGCTCCGGGCTCGCGTCAATAGCGGCCGCGAGGGATCGAGTCCGAAGATCTCGCGGGCGTTGCGCGCATAGAACGGAAGATTGAGGCCCGAGCCGATGCCGATGTCGAGGACGCGCCCTTCCGCCGCGCCTGCAGTCCGCTCGCGATAGGGACGAAGCTGCTTGTTGCGCATCGACAAGTCGATGAGCGGCGGAAGGATCCATTCCGCATAGAAGCCCATCGTCGTCCTCACTCCATACCGAACCGCCTGCCGTCATGCCCACGCTTGGGCATCCACGTCTTTTGTGGCCTCAGGTGAAGACGTGGATGGCCGGGACGAGCCCGGCCATGACGGAACATGGTGTCTCAGCATTGATGCGCGATGAATCCGCTGATTTCGTCGGGTGATGCAAAGATGACGTCGGCGCGGTCGCCCATCATGCCGGCTCCCACGAGGGCCGGCGCGCCTTTTTGCGGGCCCTCGTCGCTGACATCGGTCTTGAAGCGCAAATTGCGCTCCCAGAAATCCCGCACCTTCCCGTCCGCGGTCGCAACCTTGTAGGTGTCGCCGCAATGCGCGATCGAGCGGACGCGCTTCTGTGGATCGAGCGTCTTGAGGTTGGGAACCGCGCCGCCGCCCATCATCATGCCGCCCATCGGGCTCCCGCCTTGCGCGGTTTTGGGCGCGCGGCCGGGCTGCGTGGCCTCCTTGAGGAACGCGAGCAGGTCAGCGCGTTGGCGAGCGTCCTTGATGCCGGGAAACGTCATCGTGTTTCCGGAGATAAAGTGCTGCGGGTCCTTGATCCATTCATCGAGCGTGTCGTCGTTCCAGAGGATGCCGGCCGATTTGAGCGCTGGCGAGTAGCGTGGGAAACTCGCCAAGGATCCTGACTTTCGATTCCAGAGCTCGGCCAGACTCGGGCCGGTCATGTTTCGGTTGGGCTCGAGCGAATGACACGCGACGCACGCGCGGTAGACGCGCTCGCCGCGTGCGGCATCGCCCGGCTCAGCCGACGTTCGCCAGCCGGTCAGCAAGACCATTGTGACTGCAAGGGGCAGGATGTGATTCATTGTCGATCTCCTCGGTTGTTCCTCGTTGCTCAGACGTGCGCCCGCTGCAGCCGAGCGCTTTGCGCGAGCGCAA
>DASQXF010000071.1:0-2398 GCA_035639895.1 Xanthobacteraceae bacterium | reverse complement strand
CCCGCCGTCGAGTGGTGCAATCTGCCGCCGAGCCACGTCTTCGTCTCGAAACGCCTGCAGGAGTGCAATTATCTCCAGGCCATGGAAGGTGGCATCGACACCAGCCACGTTTCCTACGTGCACCGCTTCGAGGTGGATGAGGATCCGATGCACCAGGGCACCAAGGCGAACGAGTATATTAAGGCTGATGGCAACGTGATCTTCGAGATCGAGAGCGCACCCTTCGGCTTGACGCTGTACGGCCGCCGCAACGGCGAGCCCGACTCATACTACTGGCGCGTCACCCAGTGGCTGTTTCCGTGGTTCACGCTGATCCCGCCGTTCGGCGATCACGCGCTCGGCGGTCACGTCTGGGTGCCGATCGACGATCACCATTGCTGGGCCTGGAGCATCAACTTCCGTCCCGATCGTCCGTTGTCAGAGGAGGAGCGGCGCCACATGCAGGAGGGCAAGGGCATCCATTGCCCTTACGTGCCCGGGACGTTTCGGCCGCTGGCAAACAAGGACAACGACTACCTCATCGATCGCCGCGCGCAAAAGGAGAAGCGCGCCTATAGCGGCGTCTTCGGCATCGCCATGCAGGACGCTTCGCTGCAGGAGAGCATGGGGCCAATCCAGGATCACGCGAAGGAGAAGCTCTTGCCGACTGACCGGGCGATCGTGATGGCGCGGCGTATGTTGTACGAAGCTGCGACCGCGATGCAGGATGGCGCCGCGCCGCCGGCGCTCGATGCCAACGCCCAGCGCGTGCGCGCTGCCGGCGTGCTGCTCGACCGCGACGTGAAGCCGCAGCAATGGGCGAAGATCCACTTGACCGGCGGCTTGGACCAGCCAGTCTATTCGATCTGAGCGCGTCGCTCGACGTCACGGTGCATGTGGAGAAAGCCAATGCGCAATAGTCTGCGTTGTGTCCTTGTCCTGGCGGCCGCGCTTGCGTTCGCTGTGTCGGCAACGCCGTCACCGGCGCAAACCTGGCCACAGCGCCCCGTGAAATTCCTGGTGACGCTCGGGCCCGGCAGCGGCATCGATATCGGAACGCGACTGCTCGCCGACGGCCTCAGCAAGCGTTGGGGCCAGCCGGTGGTGGTCGAGAACCGGCCCGGCGGCGATGGGCTCGTCGCGATCAGCGCGATGGTCGCCGCCCAAGACGATCACGTGCTGTTGGCCTCGCCAACGTCCTCGTTCACTGCGCATCCCTTCGTTTACAAGAACCTTCCCTACAAGCCCGAGGATCTGCAACCGATCGCCCGTGTGTCGAACACGATCATCGTCATTGCGGCGCCCGCGGACCTGCCGGTCCAATCGCTCGCCGAGTTGGTCGCGCTGGCGCGCGCGCAGCCAGGCAAGCTCAACTGGGCCGGCACGACCGGCGCCATCGATTTTCTCGTGGCAGGGTTCTTCCGCAAAGCGGGGCTGAACCTGTCGAAAGTCCCGTATCGCAATCAGGTCGAGGCGGCCAACGACCTCGCCGCCGGGCGCATTCAGTTCAACGAAACGGCTTATGCGATCGTGCGGCCGCAGCTGCAGGCCGGCAAGGTGAAGCTGCTTGCGGTGACTAACAGCGGTCGAGCACCGGTCCTGCCCGATGTGCCGACAGTCACGGAGGCCGGCTATCCGGATCTCGCGCTCGACGGGCTGGTCGGATTTTTCGGTCCCCCCGAAATGCCGCTCCCGCTGCGCACGCGCATCGCGGCGGACGTCCGGGAAGTCGGCGCCGATCCCGCGATTACGACGCGGCTCAACGACACCGGGCAGCTCCCCAACTTCAGCGGCCCTGCCGAATTCCAAGCCGCGATCGAGCTGCAGCGCGCACGCGTCGCTGCTGCCGCCAAGGAGCTCGGCGTCGTTCCGACCGAGTGACCGCGCGAGCATGAACCGGGTGGAAGGCAAAGCCGCTCTGATCACGGGCGGTGGCGCGGGCATTGGCGCGGCGACCGGTGAGCTCATCTGCGCTGAAGGCGGGATGACGGTGCTCGTCGATGCCAACGCGGACGCGCTGGCGGCCACGACGAAGGCGATTGCGCAACGGGTGCCGGGCGCACGCGTCTCGACGTTTGCGGCCGACGTTGCCGACGCCAGCGAGGCCGCGCGGGCGGTCGAGCACGCGCTCCAGACCTTCGGGCGGCTCGACATCCTGGTCAATAACGCGGCCATGCGCAATTATTCCGCGATCGCCGATTCAACAGTCGCCGAGTGGCAAGCCATGGTCGGCGTCAATCTCGTTGGCGCCGCCAACTACTGCAAAGCGGCCCTGCCGGCACTGCGCCGCAGCGGCCGTGCCAGCATCGTCAACGTCTCGTCGTGCTATGCGCTGACCGGCCGCAAGGGCATGGGCCTGTACGACGCGACCAAGGCTGGCATCCTCGCCATGACGCGCACGCTCGCCTTCGAGGAAGTG
>DASQXF010000070.1:0-3198 GCA_035639895.1 Xanthobacteraceae bacterium | reverse complement strand
AACGATCATGCCGAGCAGTTCTTCCACACCACCGCGCCGCCGTTCACCGTGCATGTCGGCGGCGAGGCGAGCGGCGAGTTCGCCGGGCGGAAATTCCACTGGCAGATTCCGAGCGAGATCGGTTTCGAGATCGTGCGCCAGCTCTACCGGCAGAACTTCGACCCCGCCTTCACCAGCACGGCCAAGATCGACTACGCGATCGGGATTCCGCTAACGCATATCGGCCACACCGGTCCTGTGCTGCCGATCTATGTCAATGCCTATCTGCCACCGCAGCCCACCATGGAGCGCTGCTACGCCTTCGGGCAGGCGGTCGCGCGCACGGTGACGGCGCTCGGTCTCAAGACCGTGGTGCTCGCGAGCGGCGGCATGTCGCATTTCCCCGGCACCGACCGCTACGCCAATCCGCAGCTCGAGTGGGACAAGCGCGCGCTCGACAAGCTCAAGAGCGGCAACCTGAAATCATTGATCGGCTACGACGAGAGCGAGCTCGACGACACCGGCAATATCGAGCTGCGCTGCTGGGCCTGCGCGGCGGGCGCGCTGGGGGAGCGCAAGCCCGACATCGTCTCCATGGATCCGAGCTGGCATCACAATTATGCATCGCTGGGCTGGACCGGCGGGAATGGCGAGGCGCAGCGGGCCGCGCACTATCCCGCGATCAAGCCGGAGCTGGTCGAGCTTACGTCGGCGCTGCACTCTCTTGCCCACGACCCCGAACTGCGCGCGCAATACTTGTCCGATGCGCGCGGTTTCGCCGATAAATTCCAGCTGTCGCCCGAGCAGCGCGAGGCGCTGATCAAGCTCGACCTGCCGGCGATGGTGAAGATGGGCGCGCATCCGCTGGTTCCATTCCTGGCGCAATTGCAGATTGCGCGCCAACGCCCGCGGCCGTAGCGCGAGTTGCGCAGATGAGGGTAGGGGGCAAGGCGCAGTGGCGAGTGCCGGAGCACTCCGTCTGCACACCGTCGGCGTAATAGGGAGATGCATCAGATGCACGGGATCAGATCATACGCGCTCGCCCTGACTTTCATTCTGGCATCGCAATTTGCAGGCGAAGCTTGGGCGCAGGGGGATCTCGCCAAACGGCTCATCGGTACGTGGCGACTGGTCGATATGGTCAATGAGAAGGGCCAGCCGGCACGCGGCCCCAATCCGACCGGATATATCCACTATGATCCTTCCGGCGTTATGTCGGTACAGATTCAACCCGATTGGGAACGGCCAAAATTCTCGTTTGGAAAATCGACGCCTGAGCAGGCAAAGGCGGCGCTGGAAGGCTACACCGCCTATTTCGGCACCTATTTGGTCGATGAGCAAGCCGCGACGGTCACCCATCGCCGCACGGGGAATATCAATCCGGGCGACATGGGCGATTTCGTTCGCAAAGTCGAATTCCGCGATAACCGACTGATCCTCCGCAGCGAGACCAACAATACGATTACTTGGGAGCGGGTCACTAAGTAAGGTGGCCCGTCACAACAAACTGAGGCTCTACCCGATATCGGTGAGTGTTGACGCGGGCGCCCGGTCGTACTCAACTAGCAATGACCTGCGCCGCCGAGCGGCGCCACACGCATCAAGCCCCGGAGCAAACCCATGAAGAAGCTGGTCCTGGAGACCACGGCGCCATTCCAGGGACTGCCCGAGCTCGTTGCCTATGACGAGGGACTGTTCGAGAAGGAAGGGCTCCTCATCGAATGGGCCGATCGGGAAAAAGGGGTCGAGAAAAAGGTCGAGACCCATGTGACCAGCCCGAAAGGCGTCGACCCGTTCGCCAGCCATGGCAAGCTGTTCGAGCAGGGCAAGGCGGACATGTATAATGCGTGCGAGTGGGGCAACTACTGCCGGGTGCAAGCGACGGGCGCCGGCAGCCGGCAAGTCGGCCGCCGCGCCATCGTCACCTATTCGGCGCTGGTGGTGGCGCCCGATTCGCCGATCTACACCCCGCAACAGCTCGCCAACCGCACCATCGGCGTGCCGTTCTATTTCGGCACCCACTACATCGCGTTGCACATGCTGGAAGGCTTCTTGCGGCGCGAGGAGATCAAGCTCTGCCGCGCGCCGAATGGCTCACGCTACCGGCTCGCGGCGTTGATGAAGGGCGAGCTCGACGCCACCACCTTGACCGAGCCGCACATCACCTTGGCGGAGAAGAAGGGCTGCCGGACCATCTGCTCGGCATTCTTTCACGGCACGGAGGTGGCCTCCGATCGGGTGGATGCGGAAACCTACGCCGCCTTCAACCGCGCGGTCCGCGAGGCGGTGCGCCGCATCAACGCCGACAAGCGCGCTTATCTGCATTATTTCATCGACTACCACGCCAAGACCGATCCGGAGATCGCCGCGCTGAAGGTGGACGAGCTGCGCGAGAGCCGGCTCGTGGTCTGTGACCCCGCGCCGATCCCGCTCGACGAGATGCAGCGCACCTACGCCTGGCTCAAGAGCTGGGGCATGCTGGACGAGACAGCATCCCCGCTCGATCTCGTCAACATGGACGTGCAGCGCTACGCCCACCAGGCGGCGGAGTAGAGCCGCCGGCGACGTGGGCCTTTCGTGCTGGCCTGCGTTTCCGGGGATCAGCCTAGCCGGCGCTAACCGGGCTGGTCTTCTTTCTTTTCCTTTTCCTTCGACGAGGCAAATCCAACCCCCGCGCCCACGATCGCGCCGATCACGGTCCCGAGCCCCGGCACGATCGTCCCGGCCGCGCCGCCAACGAGCGCACCAGAAATTGTGCGGTTCTTATCGGCCCAAACTTTAGTCCGCTCCCAGAGGCCGGCGGGTGTTGTTTCGTCGGTCATGTTGCTTTCCTCAGTGAAAGAGGGGTTGGATGTTAGCCCATCCGCGGCAGCGGCGCGAGGTTCCTCAGCTCTTGCACCGGCGACGGCCGGACTTGCCGCCCGGTCCACATGCCAAGGACGTCTCCTGGCAACCGTCAGTGCCGGGGTGTTAAATTCCGCGGAGGCGGATCTCGCCGCTCGGGACGCTTCCAGCCGAGAGGAAACCATGCAGTCCGAACAGAATCGACCGACCGTCAGCATTGCGCCCAACAACCCGGTCTTCGACCTGCCGGTGATCGTCGGCATCGAGGAAGGGCTGTTCGCCAAAGCCGGCCTCGACGTGTGCTTTTCCGCCACCTATGCGGACCGGGAAAAGGACAGCGTGCAGACGCCATTGATGTCGCGCCTCAAGGAGAAC
>DASQXF010000069.1:0-3114 GCA_035639895.1 Xanthobacteraceae bacterium | reverse complement strand
TCATCGGCGACACGCCGCTCGTGGAGGCGACTCGCATCGACCGCGGGCCCTGCCGGCTCTTTCTCAAGCTCGAAAGCGCAAATCCCTCGGGCTCGCTCAAGGACCGGCCCGCACGCGCCATGATCGAAGCGGCGGAAGCCGACGGGCGACTCAAGCCCGGCGGCACCATCGTCGAAGCCACCGCCGGCAATACCGGGCTCGGCCTCGCGCTGGTTGGCGGCCGCAAGGGCTACCGCACGCTCCTCGTCGTTCCCGACAAGATGGCGCGCGAGAAGGTGCTGCATGCCAAGGCCATGGGCGCCGAGGTCGTGACCACGCGGTCGGACGTGGGCAAGGGGCATCCCGATTATTATCAAGATCTCGCCGAAGCGATCACGCAGCGCACACCCGGTGCTTTCTTCGTCAACCAGTTTGCCAATCCAGCCAATCCGCAGGCGCACGAGACGACGACCGGTCCGGAAATCCTGCGTCAGATGGATGGCGACGTCGATGCAATCGTGGTCGGCGTCGGCTCGGGCGGATCGCTGACCGGGATCGGCCGCTTCATGCGGCTCGCCTCACCCAAGACTGCGATGATCCTCGCGGATCCGGAGGGCTCAGTGCTCGCGCCTTTCGTCGCGACGGGCCGGATGGTGGAGGCTGGAAGCTGGGCTGTGGAGGGCATCGGCGAAGATTTCGTGCCGCCTAATGCCGACCTCACGCTGGTGTCGCAAGCGTTCGCGATTCCCGACGCCGAGAGCTTTGCCAGCGCGCGTGAACTCTTGCGCGCCGAAGGCGTCCTCGCCGGCTCCTCCTCGGGCACGCTGCTGGCCGCGGCGCTGCGCTATTGCCGGGCGCAAGCGGCGCCGAAGCGAGTTGTGAGCCTCGTTTGCGACTCCGGCGCGAAGTACCTGTCGAAAGTGTTCAATCCGATCTTTCTGGCGCAGGAAGGCTGGAGCCATCCCGACCGGCACGGCACCGTGCGCGACGTGGTCGTCAGCCGTTTTAGCGAGGGGACCGCGGTCGTGGTGCGGCCGCAGGATAATCTGCGCACGGTGTTTGCCCGCATGCGCTCGGCCGACGTATCACAGCTTCCGGTCGTCGACGACCGTGGCCACGTGGTCGGCCTGGTCGATGAGAGCGACGTGCTCGCCGCGCTGCTCACCGAGTGCGACGATCCGAATAAGGCCTTTGCGCGGCCGGTCAAGGACGTGATGGTCACCCGCCTCGAGACCATTTCCGCCGACGCGCCGATCGCTGATCTCCTGCCCTTGTTCCGCAAGGACTACGTCGCCATCGTCATGGACGGCGACCAGTTTCTCGGCGTGGCGACGCGGCTCGACCTGATCAATTATTTTCGGATTGCGCTCTAATGGCGATATTCTCGGCTGTCATAGGCCAAGCGTATCCGCGCTACATTAACGTCATTGCCGGGCTTGACCCGGCAATCCATCCATCTTTGCAAAAACGTCTTGCGAAGAAGATGGATGCGCGGGTCAAGCCCGCGCATGACGTCAGTTACTGCACCATCAGCGTCACGAGATGATCGCGGCGGAATGCGAGGCTTGAATGTCGCAAAAGAACCAACTCGACTTCTCCACGCGCTGCATCCACGCGGGGCAGGAGCCCGATCCCACGACCGGCGCGGTCATGATGCCGATCTACACCACCTCCACTTACGTCCAGCAGAGTCCGGGCGTGAACAAGGGCTACGACTACGCCCGAACCAAGAATCCCACGCGCATGGCGTTCGAGCGCTGCATCGCCGATCTCGAAGGCGGCAGCGCGGCTTTCGCCTTTGCCTCCGGCCTTGGCGCGATTTCGACTACGCTCGAGTGCCTCGATCATGGGTCGCACATCGTTGTGGTCGACGACCTCTATGGCGGTTCGCGGCGGCTATTCGAGCGGGTGCGCAAGCGCTCGATGGGATTGCAAGTGAGTTATCACGATCTCACTGATGCCGCCGCGCTCGAGGCGGCGATACGAAAAGATACCCGCCTCGTCTGGATCGAGACGCCGACCAATCCGCTGCTCAAGCTCGTCGACCTCGAGCGCGTGGCGGCAATTGCGAAAAAGCGCGGTATCTGGGCCGTCGCCGACAATACCTTTGCTAGTCCCTATATCCAGCGCCCGCTCGAATTGGGCTTCGATCTCGTCGTGCATTCGACCACGAAATATCTCAACGGCCATTCCGACATGGTCGGCGGTGTGACGATTACCGGCGAGAACGCCGAGCTGCGCGACAAAATGCGGTTCCTGCAGAACGCGGTCGGCGCGATCCAAGGTCCATTCGATTCCTTCCTGGCGCTGCGCGGCCTCAAGACGCTGGCGCTGCGGATGGAACGCCATTGCGCCTCGGCGCTGAAAATCGCCGGATGGCTCGAACGTCACCCCAAGGTGCGCCGCGTGTTCTATCCGGGCCTTGCGAGCCATTCCCAGCACGCGCTCGCCAAGAAGCAGATGCACGGCTTCGGCGGAATGATTTCCGTCGAGCTCGCGGGTACGCTCAACGATAGCCGCCGCTTCCTCGAACGTTGCCGGCTGTTTGCCTTGGCCGAGAGCCTCGGCGGGGTCGAGAGCCTGATCGAGCACCCTGCGCTGATGACGCACGGCTCGGTGCCCCCCGAAGTGCGGGCGAGTCTGGGCATCGGCGATAGCTTGGTGCGGCTCTCGGTCGGCATCGAGGACGCCGATGACCTCATCGCCGATCTGGCGGCAGCGCTGGGCTAGTGCGCGTTCGTTTGGAGTGGAATCACCACGCGGCGGATTCGGTCTGCTCAGGGGTGGGGAGGGGTCGTAGTTGTGGCGCGAGGTGCGTCCTCAGACAATGACCCCCACCCCCAACCCCTCCCCACAAGGGTCCCACAGGGGGAGGGGAGCCCACCGATTACGCGGGACCAACGTGCTTCAAACCCAAACGAACATGCTCTAGCAAGCGGCAGAATGACTGACAGCAAGGTGCGGACTCAGGTCGGTATCGTCGGTGCGGGGCCCGCGGGGCTGATGCTGTCGCATCTCCTTCACCTCGAGGGGATCGAGAGCGTGATCCTCGAAAACCGCAGCCGCGAGTATATCGAGAGCCGCATCCGCGCCGGGCTGATCGAGCAATGGGCGAGCGACCTCCTTGTCGAAACC
>DASQXF010000068.1:0-2789 GCA_035639895.1 Xanthobacteraceae bacterium | reverse complement strand
GGTGGACCGACGACGCTGGCCGGAGCTTGGACCTCGGCGACGGTCTTGGGCGGCGTCGCGTTGAGATCGATGATTGTAATCGAGTCGGGCGGCGGATTGGCCGGCACCGAATTCACGCCGTCGACGAGAACGGCTTTCCCGTCATTGGCGGAAAGGGCAAGCTGGCCGCTTGCCCCGGACGGTACCGATATCAAGACGGCGAGCGAGAGCGCGCCGACCAAAGGCGTATGGCGATGCATGAGAACCTCCCAGTTGCGCGGATCATTGTGGCCTTGCGAAAGCGCCGCGCATCCGCATTTCATCATAACAAACGGGTAGGCAAAAAACTCCCACACCGTTCCGTATGAGGCACGGACGGAAGTCGCCGCAGTACCGATCACAGGCCGGCTGCGGCCGGCAGCGGCCGCGCGCGCGCGGTGCGCTCCGCCTTGAGCAGGTCGGCGAGCAGAAACGCCAGATCGATCGATTGCTCGGCATTGAGCCTCGGATCACACACGGTGTGATAGCGGTCCTTGAAATCCGCATCGGTAATCATGCGCGCGCCGCCGGTACATTCCGCGACGTTTTGTCCGGTCATCTCCAGATGCACCCCGCCGCCATGCGTTCCTTCGGCCCGGTGAACGGCAAAAAAGGTCTTCACCTCCGACAGGATGCGGTCGAACGGCCGCGTCTTGTATCCGGTTTCCGAGCTGATGGTGTTGCCGTGCATGGGATCGCACGACCACACCACGATCTTTCCCTCGCGCTGAACCGCGCGGATCAGGGCCGGCAGCTGATCTCCAACCTTGTCCGCGCCCAGCCGCACGATGAGCGTCAGCCGGCCCGGCTCGTTTTCCGGATTGAGAATGTCGATCACCCGCAGCAACTCGTCGACTTTGGTGGACGGACCGCACTTGAGGCCCAGCGGGTTAATGATGCCGCGGCAGAACTCGACATGCGCGTGATCGGGTTGGCGGGTGCGGTCGCCGATCCATAGCATGTGGGCCGAGGTGCAGCAGAAGGTGCCGGGGTGCGTCGAATCCTCGCGCGTCATCGCCTGCTCGTAGCCGAGCAGCAGCGCCTCGTGGCTGGTGTAGAACTCGGTACTCTTGAGTTCGGGATGGCTTTCGAGGTCGAGACCACAGGCTTGCATGAAGCCGAGCGCCTCGCTGATGCGGTCGGCGAGCTCCTCATAATGATGTGACTGCGGCGAGTCCTTGACGAAGCCGAGCGTCCACTGCCGGACATTCGCGAGATTGGCATAGCCGCCGTGCACGAAAGCACGCAGCAGGTTGAGCGTCGCGGCGGAATGGCGATATGCCTCGATCTGGCGTTCCGGGTCGGGACGGCGCGCGGCTTCATCGAAATCGACGCCGTTGATGATGTCGCCGCGGTAGCTCGGCAATTCCCTGCCGTCGCGCTTCTCCATCGGCGAAGTGCGGGGCTTGGCGAATTGACCGGCGATGCGGCCGACCTTCACGACGGGCAAGGCAGCGGCGTAGGTGAGCACCACGGACATCTGCAAAAAGACACGCAGAAAGTCGCGGATATTGTTGGCGCTGACGTTATTGGCGCTGGGCTCGGTGAAGGCTTCGGCGCAATCGCCTCCCTGCAGCAGAAAGCCCTCGCCCGCGGCAACGCGGGCGAGCGCCTTTTTCAGGCTACGCGCCTCGCCGGCAAAAACGAGCGGCGGAAATGTCGCAAGGCGCCGCTCGACGGAGGCGAGTGCCCCCTGGTCGGAATATTCGGGGACCTGCACGATCGACTTTTGCCGCCAACTGTCGCGCGTCCAACGCTCGGGCATGACCGCCCTCCACTACCCTCCAAGCCCTGCTACGGGCGAGATCTTCCAGCTGAGCGCGAGCTTATACACGAGGGCCGCCGGCGCAGGCCAGATGGAATTGGATGCAGCGGCCCGCGGCGCGCAGAGGCCGCCCTATTCTGCGGCCTCGCGGCGAAAACTCAACGCCTTCTCGCGCAACGTCACCAGCTCCTCGGCCGCGGTCGGATGCACCGCCATCACCGCGTCGATCTCCGCCTTCGTCGCCTTCATCTTCACCGCGATCCCGACGAGTTGGATCATTTCGCCGGCGTCGGGGCCGACGATGTGGCAGCCGACAACCCGATCGCTCTCGCCATCGACCACGAGCTTGAAGAACGCGCGCGCATCGCGCGCGGCGAGCGTCATCTTCAGCGGACGGAAGGAGGTCTTGTAGACGTCGACGTTCGCCAGCCGCTCGCAGGCCTGCGCCTCGGTCAAGCCAATCGCGCCGACCTCGGGCTCGGAGAACACCGCGGTCGGCACATTGGTGTGATCAACCGCCGTCGGCTTGCCGCCGAACACCGTGTCGGCGAAGGCATGGCCCTCGCGGATCGCGACCGGCGTCAGGTTGACGCGGTTGGTCACGTCGCCGATCGCGTAGATGTGCGGTACCGAAGTCTGCGAGAACGGGTCGACGGCGATGCCGCGGTTGTCGGCGAACTGCACTTCCGCTGTCTCGAGACCAAAACCGGCGACGTTGGGCCGCCGTCCGAGTGCGAACATCACCTTGTCGACCTCGACCGAGCTCTCGTCGGACAGCTTGGCGGTAAAGGTATCCTGCGTGCATTGCACAGCGCGCACCGTCTTGCCGCAAACAATCTTCACGCCCCGCTTGCTCATTTCCGCATTGAGGTGCGCGCGCAGGTCGTCGTCGAAACCGCGCAAAATGTTTTCGCCGCGGTAGACCAGGGTCACCTCGGAGCCCAATCCGTTGAAAATCGCAGCAAACTCGACCGCGATATAGCCGCCGCCCTGGATCAGGATGCGC
>DASQXF010000067.1:0-3554 GCA_035639895.1 Xanthobacteraceae bacterium | reverse complement strand
GTCCTGGATCTCCGAGCCGAGCGAGTAGGAGCCCTCGGCCAAGAGGTTGTCCTTGCGCGTGGTGCCGTCGGGAAGCTTGACCTCGCGCTCCACGCCGAAGCGGGCGCGGAAGGTGCTGCCGCCGTCCATGACGCGCAGATTGGTATTGTAGAGCGTGTGCGTACCGGGATGCTTGAGTTCCGGCGTACCCCAGCACGGCCATGGCAAGCCGTAATAATCGCCCTTGGCCGGACCATCCTTCGCCCGCAACGTGACGAGATCGAAGTCCTTCTGGTTGGCCATGTGCAGCTTCAGCCGCTCCGGCGACTGGCCGCAATAGCCGGTCGAGAAGCCGCCGCGGTTGATCTCGCGCAGGATGTCCTCCGCGACCGGGACGTTATCCTGGACCTTGATGTTCTTGAACATCCGATCGGCGAGACCCAGCCGCTTGGCCAGCAGATACATGACTTCGTAGTCGTCCTTCGATTCGAAGATCGGCTTGACGATCTGCTCGCCCCATTGCAGCGAGCGGTTGGACGCGGTGCGCGAGCCGGACGTCTCGAACTGAGTGCAGATCGGCAACAGATACGTATCGTTCTTGCGCTCACCGAGCACAGCCCACGTCGTCGGATGCGGGTCGCCGACCACGAGCAGGTCGAGCTTTTCGAGCCCTTTGGCCGCTTGCGGCATGCGGGTCACGGTGTTGCCGCCGTGCCCGAACACCAGCATCGCCTTGAGGTTGTCCTTCTGCGCGACCTGGTCCTTCGGCAGCATGGCCGCATCGAACCAGCGGGTCGATGGAATGCCGGACGTCTCCATGATTTGCTTGGAGTCGAAGCGCGACTGCATCCAATCGTAATCGACCTCCCAGACGCGGCACCAATGCTTCCATGCGCCTTCGACGAGGCCGTAGTAGAGCGGCAGCGTCACGATATCGAGACCGAGGTCGGTCGCGCCCTGCACGTTGCAATGGCCGCGGAAGATATTGGCGCCGTTGCCGAAGCCGCCGACGTTGCCAGTCGCCAGCAGCAGGATGCAGCTGGCGCGCACGTTGGCGGTGCCGACTGAGAACTGCGTCTGGCCCATGGCCCAGATCAGGGTCGAGGGCCTCTGCTTGGCGAACATCTCGGCGACGCGCTTGACTTGCGCCTCGGGTAGACCGGTGACGCGCTCGACCTCATCGGGCGTCCACTTGTCGATCTCCTTGCGCACCTCGTCCATGCCGTAGACGCGCTGCTTGATGAATTCCTTGTCCTCCCAGCCGTTCTGGAAAATGTGCCACAGCATCCCGTAGATGGTCGGGATGTGGGTGCCCGGCCGCACGCGCACATACTCGGTCGCGTGGGCCGCCGTGCGCGTCATGCGCGGATCGACCGAGATCCAGTTGGCGCGATTGAGCTCCTTGCCTTCGAGGAGATGCTGCAGCGAGACCGGGTGCGCCTCCGCCGGATTGCCGCCCATGACCATGATGGTCTTGGCGTTGCGGATGTCGTTGTAGCTGTTGGTCATCGCCCCGTAGCCCCAGGTGTTGGCCACGCCGGCGACCGTCGTCGAATGACAAATACGCGCCTGATGGTCGACGTTGTTGGTGCCCCAGAACGCCGCGAACTTGCGATAGAGATACGAGCCTTCGTTGGAGAACTTGGCGGAGCCGAGCCAATAGACGGCGTCCGGTCCCGACTTCTCGCGGATGGCAAGCAGCTTGGCGCCGATCTCGTCGATCGCCTGGTTCCAGCTCACGCGCGTCCACTGCCCGTTGACGAGCTTCATCGGATATTTCAGGCGGCGGTCGCCGTGCACAAGCTCGCGCACCGAAGCACCTTTGGCGCAGTGCGAGCCGCGATTGAGCGGGGAATCCCAGCCGGGCTCCTGACCGATCCACACGCCGTTCGCGACTTCCGCCACGACCGTGCAGCCGACCGAGCAATGCGTGCAGATGTTCTTGCGGATGGTGACCTGTGCGCCGGCGGGCGGCGGCGGGCCCGCCTCCGCTTTGCGCACGCTGCCAAGCGGCAACGCGCCCAGAGCCGCGAGACTGCTGGCAACCAGGCCGGAGCGGCGCAGGAAAGCGCGGCGGTCGAGGCCGCCGTCGTCCTGGCATGGCAGCGCGCTGGCGAGCGTGCCGCGACGAGTTTGACGTTCGGTTCTCTTGATCAGCACGGTTGCCTCCCTCAGCTCGGATACCGGTTGACCCGATAGAAGGTTTGCACCTCCCGCGAGTTCGGCTGGTAGCGAGCCTTGCGTTTCTCGTCATTGCTCTCGCTGTCGGCGCGCGCGTCATCCGCCAGCGGCGTGGCGGCTGCGGCCGCGACCGTGGCGCCTGCGCCGAGCGTGCGCAGGAATTCACGACGGCCGAGCGTTTGTTTGCGTTCTCGTTTCATCGCCGTCTCCTCCTAGTCTTCATCCCGTTGTGACGCGGTCGTCGCTCACGAAGGCAGCGCGAAGGCGTCGGTTTCGATCTCGATGAATACCCGGCCGACCGTTCCAACGCGCCGGTAGAAATCCGCCGCATCGGCCTGTTCCAGATCGGCGAAAAAGCGTCCGATCCACGGCGCGAGATGCTGCTCGAACACTTGGCGATCGGAACCCGCCGGAGCGGGAAAGCGCCGGCTCGCCAGCCCCGCCATGATCTCGCACAGGATCGCCGCGTGATCCTCGGGCTCCGCCTGACCGGCTGTGCGTTCGATTGCGAGCTTCTCGAGATGCGCGCGCAATCGCGCGAGCGGCCGCTCGTGCAAGAAGCCGGTGAGGTAATAAGACCCGTACGGCAGAAGCTCCCCGCGCCCAAGACCGATGAAGAGATCGAAATATTCGCGCTCGACGCGCTCGACATTGGCCCGTTCCGCCGCCTCCGCGAGCGCGGCGTGCGCCAGTCCGAGCGGGCTCGCATCGCCGCGCAGTTTGGCGAGACGTTCCAGTAGCGCGGCATCGGGCGCGCGTGCGAGCAGCGCCGAAAGCAGCGCGTATTCCTGCGCGCGCGCGGCATCGACCTCGTCGACGTCGCCAGCCGTGCCGGGATGCTCAGCGTAAAGGTCGGGCCGCAGCGTTGCGCGGTTCACGCCCGTCGCCGCTTCCACCGACAGCACGCGCTCCGCCGGAACGCGCAACCAGTTCGAAACCGAAGGCTGGGAGATCCCAATTTTTCGGGCCAGCGCGCCGACGCCGCCGGCAACCCGGATCGCTTCCTCGAGCCCTACGTCCCTCATCGGCGCTTTTTCTTTTTTATTTTAATTCGATTGTAGAAACGTACCGCCCGCCGCGAGCAGCGGTCAATAGCCCGAGGCTATGAGTCCCTGCGTCACTTGGGCAAAGCGCGCCCGTGCAGCCGTTTCGCAATCAATTGATCGTTATCGGAGTTTTGCGAATCTGGTTGCGGCGCAACAGCCGCTTTGTTGCACTGCAGCGGCGACACAGAGCTGTCTCGCTCACGGCACTCTTGAGCATCTTCCTCCCGCTGCCCTGCGGCACCGCTCTGAACATTTTCTAATGGCATCTCGGCGGCTGCGCCGGCCGACTGGCTCGCTGCTTCGGGCGACGAAGCGTGCCCCTGCGGCTCAGCCGAAGCGGACCGGTCG
>DASQXF010000066.1:0-3315 GCA_035639895.1 Xanthobacteraceae bacterium | reverse complement strand
GCGGCGAGCAGCGGCCGGAGCGTTTCTCGGTCGGACAGAAGGTCGATGCCCGCGTGACCCAATTCGACCGCCGCACCCACAAGGTACAAGTCTCGATCAAGGCGCTCGAAGTGGCGGAGGAGAAGGAAGCGATTGCCCAGTACGGCTCCACCGATTCGGGGGCAACGCTCGGCGATATCCTCGGCACCGCGCTCAGGCGCGCAACGGAAAAGCCATCAGAGAAGAAGGACTAGGCCCGCAGGCGAGCCGTCGAGGGAGGGAGCCATGTCGCTCGATGCCGACACTATCGTCGATCGCCGCCGGATGCGGCGCAAACTGACCTTCTGGCGCATTTGCGCCATCATCGTCGCCATCTGCGCGCTGGTGGCGGCAGGTGCCGCCTTGCGCGCTCCCGGAACCGAGGCATGGACCGGATCGCCAGCCGGATCGATTGCGCGCGTCACTATCACCGGCCTCATCCGCAGCGATTTGCAGCGGGTCGAAGCGCTGGAGCGGCTCGGCAAATCGCGTGCCCGGGCCGTGATCGTCCACATCAATAGCCCCGGCGGCACTACGGCCGGCTCGGAGCAACTGCACGACGCCTTGACGCGGCTCAGGGAGCAAAAGCCGCTGGTCGTGGTGGTCGACGGACTCGCGGCCTCGGGCGGCTACATCACGGCAATCGCGGCCGATCACATCGTCGCGCTGGAGACCTCGCTGGTCGGCTCGATTGGCGTGTTGTTCCAATATCCAAACGTCGCCGACCTCCTCAAGACCCTCGGCATCAAGGTCGAAGAGATCAAATCCTCGCCCCTGAAGGCTGCGCCCAACGGCTTTGAGCCGACCTCGCCGGAGGCGCGCGCCGCCATCGAGGCAATCGTCTCGGACTCTTATGCTTGGTTCCGCAGCATGGTGAAGGCACGCCGCCATCTCGACGATGCAGCGCTGGAACGGGTGGCGGACGGTCGTGTCTTCACCGGCCGGCAGGGCCTCGCGCTCAAGCTCGTCGACGAAATCGGCGATGAAAGGGCGGCGCTCGCCTGGCTGGCAAAGGAGAAGAACATCGATCCGAAGACGCCGGTACGCGATTATCGGTTGCGCGAACGGTTCGGTGATTGGCCCTTCCTGCATACGGCCATGCTCACCACCCTGGACGCGCTCGGCTTGGGCTCGTTTGCGCGGCGCCTGGAGGCGTGGGGCGCGGTGCAGGCGGTCGAGCGTCTCAATCTTGACGGTCTCTTGGCCCTTTGGCACCCTCCCATCGCGAACTAGAGACGGAACGATTCGTTCCGACCGCCCCAGGACGGCAGCAGCGATGATCAAGTCCGAGCTCGTGCAGCGCATCGCTGCGCAGAACCCGCATCTCTATCAGCGCGACGTGGAAAACATCGTCAACGCCATTCTCGGCGAGATCACCGCGGCGATGGCGCGCGGCGATCGGGTCGAGCTGCGCGGCTTCGGTGCTTTTTCGGTCAAGAACCGTCCGGCCCGCACCGGGCGCAATCCGCGTACCGGCGCGCACGTCTCGGTGGAGAAGAAGTCAGTGCCCTTCTTCAAAACCGGGAAGGAAATGCGCGAGCGACTCAATCGCACGAGTCCCGCAAACCCATGATCCGCAGGTTTGCCACCGCGCTGATCCTGGTGCCGCTTGCGATCCTGCTTCTCTGCCTGGCAGTGGCCAATCGCCAGAGCGTCATCGTCTCCTTCGACCCGTTCGATTCGGCGCATCCCGCGCTCACACGGGCACTCCCGCTCTATGCCTTGATGTTGCTGCTCGTGATTGGCGGCGTCCTGGTCGGCGGCGTCGCCGCCTGGCTCAGGCAGGGCAAATGGCGCCGCGCCGCGCGCCTTGCCGATGCGCAAGCCCGTGAACTGCGCGTCGAGGTGGAACGCCTCAGGCGACGGCTGGGGTCCCCGCTTCCCGCCCATCCCCTGCCCGCCGATGCCGCGCCGCCGCTGAGCATCCCGCCACCGCCGCGGTAGCCGACCCAATTTCTTCTTGAACATCAATAAGCTGGAGGGGCGAGACAAAACGTCATCGCCGCGCTAGAACCGCGCCGTAGCGGGACCGGTGGCGATGTCCGTTCTGATCAAGATTTGCGGCCTCAAGACGTTCGATGTGCTTGATGTGGCGCTCGCGGCCGGTGCCGATCTGGTCGGCTTCGTGTTCTTCGCGCCCTCGCCCCGACATGTCGGGTTCGAGGCTGCGCGCGCTCTGGGCGAGCGCGTGCGCGGAAGGGCGCGAAAGGTCGCGCTTTCCGTCGACGCCAGCGACGATGAGCTTGCGGCGAGCATTGAAGCGCTCAAGCCCGATCTGCTGCAACTTCACGGTCGCGAGACGCCGGGGCGCGTGACGGCGGTGCGCGAGCGCTTCAGGCTCCCCGTCATGAAGGCGCTTGCGATCGCGGAACGCGCGGATCTCGCGGTGATCCGGCTCTACGACGGAGTGGCCGATGGGTTGATCTTTGATGCGCGCGCGGAGGCAGAGGCCACGCGGCCAGGCGGGCTCGGCAAGCCATTCGACTGGCGGTTGCTCGAGAACGTCCAAACGCGCGCGCCATTCATGCTCTCGGGCGGCCTCGATGCCGGCAACGTCGCGCAGGCGCTGCACATCACCGGCGCCGCGTCCGTCGACGTCTCTTCCGGAGTGGAACGGGCGCCGGGGGAAAAGGATCCTGACAAGATCCGCGCCTTCATCGTCGCGGCACGTGATGCCGCAAGCACCCGTGCCGCACCTGGCAAAGTCGTGAGCAGCGCATGACCATCCAGCAGCTCAATTCGTTCCGCACCGGACCCGACGATCACGGACATTTCGGGCTCTACGGCGGCCGCTTCGTCGCCGAGACGCTGATGCCGATCATTCTGGAGTTGGAAACGGCTTACGCCGCGGCGAAGAACGATCCCGGTTTCCGCCGCGAGATGGATGGCCACCTCAAGGACTACGTCGGCCGGCCGACGCCGCTCTATTTCGCCGAGCGCATGACGGAGCATCTGCGCGGGATGCCTGCGAGCGGTGGTAGCGGGGGAGCGAAAATCTACCTCAAACGCGAGGACCTCAATCACACCGGCGCGCATAAGGTGAACAACGTGCTGGGGCAAATCTTGCTCGCCCGCCGCATGGGCAAGCCGCGCGTCATCGCCGAAACCGGCGCAGGCATGCACGGTGTGGCGACCGCAACGATGTGCGCGAAATTTGGTCTTGAATGCGTCGTCTATATGGGGGTGGTCGACGTCGAACGGCAGAAGGCAAACGTGCTGCGCATGAAGGCGCTAGGCGCCGAGGTGCGCCCGGTCGAATCGGGATCGAAAACGCTCAAGGACGCGATGAACGAAGCG
>DASQXF010000065.1:0-3287 GCA_035639895.1 Xanthobacteraceae bacterium | reverse complement strand
CGTCGGACTCGATCATGTGCGACGCGATGCTCTCGTCGGTCGGGCACACGAGCGGCGAGAGGCCGGCTTCGAACTTCACCGGCCCGCCGATCCACGGCATCAGCTGCGGTATGGTCATGGCTGCCTCCTCGGTTTTCTAAGCCTTCACATGAGGCTTCTGTACTGCCAATTCACGAGCGCCGGTGGCGCCAGGAACTCGGTGCGCTCCCTCTCCCACCGAACTTGGGTAAACCCGAGTTCGGTGGGAGAGGGAGCAGACCTAGCGTCAAGAGCGTCGACCAACACGACATCTCGTTCACACGTGCTGGCCTTCGCTCAGCGGAATGTCGCGCAGCGTGCTCGGCGCAAACAACTCCTCGAGCTTCACCCGCCGGTCGGTCAGTCCGTGCTCGTGGGCATATTGCAGCGCCGCCTCGATCGAGGGCCGGTTCGGCTCGATGCCGTAGGCAAACCAATCCGGCCCGAAGATCGCCTTTTCCTCCTCGATCAGCGGCTGCAGCCACGCCGAGGACACCTTGGGCGAGCCCATGTCCGCCAACAGGTGATAGGCGTATTCCTTGGCGCGGCAGAGCGCCTTGTACATGCTCAGTGCCACCCACGGATCGCGCTTGTATACGTCGTTGCGGATCACCACGGTGTGCATGATCGGATAGATCTTGGTGCGCCGGTAGTAGTCCTTTTCCAGTTCGGGATAATTGGGAAACAGGCGGCGCACCTTGGGCGAGCCGCGGCGGAACGCGAGCGGATTGTTCGCCGTCATCATGAAGTCGATCTCGCCGCGCTCGAGTAGGTCGCCGAGCTCGGTGCCGGCCGGCGCCTGGGTGAGGCGGATGTCGGCGGGCAGCTTGCGGCCGAGCCGGTCGGCGCGGCCCTGGACCCATTCGACGTCGCTCGGCTTGACTCCGTATTCGTGCTGGAGGAGCCCGCGCATGTAGAGCGCGGCGGTCATGGTGTATTCGGGCACCCCGCCGCGCTTGCCCTTGAGGTCGGCCGGCGTCTTGATTCCCTTGTCGGTGTTGATGAAGAAGTAGCCGTGCCGGAACACGCGCGAGGGAAACACCGGAATGGCGATGAACGGCGCGTTGCCGGCGCCCAGCAGCGTGATGTAGTTCGACAAGGACATTTCCGAGACTTCGAACTCGTTGAATTGCAACATGCGCCAGAAGATGTCGGCAGGCTGCGAGGCAATGTAATTGAGCTCGATGCCTTCGGGCTGCACCGACCCCTCGCGCAGCGCGAGCGTGCGGTCGTAGGGGCCGCAGGCAAATGTCAGACGCAGCTTGCTCATCGGATTATTCCTCGCTGTTGCCTGCGACGCTGTCGCGACGCTCGAACACTGTCAAGCCGGCGTAACTTGAGCCGCAATCACGCTAGGCGGTTCAAGTGACCTCGACGGTCGTCCTCGTCGCGCCTGGTGCCGAACAATGCGTCAATTCGACCGATAGGACCGCCCGTGCCCGCATGGCTTATGCGCTGGTCGGCGCTGGGGGAAATGACATAGTTTCGGCTGCCGGCACAAATGCGAGCGCGAGGAAGGTATGTCACAGGTCTTACGCTTGGTCTTGATAGCTTTTTTGTCACTGCTCGTGCCCTGCGTGCAGGCGACCGCGCAGCATTACCCGGATCGTGTCGTTCGCATCGTCAATCCCTATCCGCCGGGCGGATCGGTCGACGTGATGGCGCGAATTCTGGCACAGAAGCTCAGCGAGAACCTCGGCCAGCAAGTCATCGTCGAAAACCGCTCGGGCGGCGGCGGCAATACCGGCGCCGATTCCGTGGCCAAGGCGGAGCCCGACGGCTACACGCTGCTGTTCACCGCGCCCGGACCGCTCACCGTCAACCAGACCCTTTACAGCAAACTTCCCTTCGATCCGGCCAAGGACTTTGCGCCGATCGCGCTGTTTGCAACCGCGCCCATCGTGCTGATCGTCAATCCCGGCGTGCCCGCGAACAACGTGCAGGAGCTGATCGCGCTGGCGCGCAAAGAGCCGGGCAAGATCAATTTCGCCTCGGCAGGAAACGGCACGACCAATCACCTCTCCGGCGAGCTGTTCAAGAGCATGGCAAAGGTCGACATCGTGCACGTGCCGTATCGCGGTGCGGGGCCGGCGATGAACGATCTCATTGCAGGTCACGTGCAGATGTTCTTCGACCTCATGCCGGTGGTGTTGCCGCAAATCGCCGCCGGCAAGGCGCGCGCGCTCGCCAACGCGGGGGCGAAGCGGCCGTCGGCGCTGCCCAACGTACCGACCGTTGCCGAGCAGGGCCTTGCCGGCTTCGATGCCTCTTCCTGGTATGGTCTCGTTGCTCCGGCGAAGACGCCCGAGCCGGTGCTCGCGAAACTGCGCGAGGAGGTGGCCAAGGTGCTCAAGGCACCGGATGTGGTCGCGCGCATCCGCGAGCTCGGCTCAGAGCCGGGCACGGCGTTCGGCAACGACTTTGCGGCGTTCTTGGCGGCGGAAACCAAGAAGTGGGCCGAGGTCATCCGCGCCTCGGGTGCCAAAGCGGATTGATAATCGGCGCGAGCGGCAAACTCGGTGCGCTCCCTCTCCCCGCTTGCAACCGAACTCGGGTTTACCCGAGTTTGGTCGCCTTTAAGCGGCCGAAGTCGGATATATCCGACTTCGGCTGAGAGGGTGGGGTGAGGGGTGCTCCTAATACTCGGATCCTGGAGATTCCCCCTCACCCGCTCGCTTCGCTCGCGACCTCTCCCCGCAAGCGGGCAGAGGTGAGGCTCGCGGCGCCGATGCTGCCCACACGAAATTCGCGCCTTGTTGATCGACGGTCAATTGGCGCGAATGCCCGCGCTGGTGATGACGTCGCGCCACTTCTTGACGTCGGCGCGAATGCGCGCGCCCAGCGCCGCGGGTGAGCTCGCTTCCGCTTCGATGCCGTTTTTCGCGAATGCGGTGCGCATGTCGGCATCGTCGAGAATGGCGCCGACCTCGCGGTTCAATCGGGCACGAATCGATCAATCGCCATCAGCATCATGCAATGCGCTCGGCTTCGCGCAGGCTCTCGATCAGCGACGTGCGCAGGAGAAAGGCGCGCGCAAGCTTGGGGTCTTCCGCGGTCCGGCGCAATTCGTCGTGGTTGCGCTTGCGCACCGCCGGATCTTTTTCTGCCAGAAGCCGCTTGTTGCGGATGGTCTGCGCCTGGGTGTGCTGCAGTGCGACGTGCCGGCGCTGGCGCTCGTAGCGGTCGAGCACATCCTCGCCGGCTTCTCGGCGCAAGACCTTGGTGAGCTTATCCGCCAGATTGAATGCGTCGTGAATGCCGCTGTTCAT
>DASQXF010000064.1:0-2610 GCA_035639895.1 Xanthobacteraceae bacterium | reverse complement strand
GCTCCTGGAGAGTGTCTCGCTGAAGTTTGCGGCCGGACCGCCCACGGTGCTCATTGGGCCGAACGGCGCCGGCAAGACCACACTGCTGCGTCTTGCCATGGGGCTGATTGCGGCTTCGCGCGGACGGGTGACTTGGGGCGGGCGCGAGGATGCTACGCCCGCGCGGCGCGCGATCGTGTTCCAGCGGCCGGTGATGCTCCGTCGCAGCACGGCGGCCAACATCCGCTACGCACTCGCCGCTGCCGGCATCCCGCGCGCTGCGCGCGATGCGCGCCTGCACGAACTTGCCGCGCTTCTCGGTCTCGGCGGCCTGGATCACCGGCCGGCACGAAAGCTGTCCGGCGGCGAGCAGCAGCGACTGGCGCTGGCGCGCGCCCTTGCCAAGGAGCCGGACGTTCTCTTTCTGGACGAGCCGACCGCCAGCCTCGATCCTGCCGCCACCAAGGGGATCGAGGATGTGATTCGCACCGTCGCGCTGCGTGGCATCAAGATGGTGATGTCGACGCACGACCTCGGCGAAGCGAGGCGTCTCGCGGGCGACATCGTGCTCATGCATCGGGGCCGCGTGATCGAGAGCGGTCCGGCCGAGACTTTCTTTCCCGCGCCCAAAACCGAGGAGGCGCGCCGCTTCATCAATGGCGAGTTGCTGTTGTGACGGCCGTCGATCTCGCGACACGAAGGAGAAGAAGATCATGTCCATTGTTCGCAGCCTGTTCGTCATAGCAGCAACCATTGCGCTTGCCGGCGCGCCTGCCGATGCGCAGGACAAATCGATCATCGTCGCCTCGACCACTTCGACGCAGGACTCCGGCCTGTTCGGCCACATCCTGCCGCTGTTCAAGGCCAAGACCGGCATCGACGTGAAGGTGGTGGCGCAGGGCACGGGCCAAGCGCTCGACACCGGCCGGCGCGGCGACGCCGACGTGGTGTTCGTGCACGCCAAAGGACAGGAGGAGAAATTCGTCGCCGACGGTTACGGCGTAAAGCGCTACCCCGTGATGTACAACGATTTCGTTCTGATCGGCCCGAAGAGCGATCCCGCCGGCATCAAAGGCACGAGCGACGTCGCCAAGGCATTGCAGGCGATTAAAGCGAAGGAGGCGCCTTTCATTTCGAGGGGTGACCGCTCGGGCACGCATATCGCGGAGCTCGACCTCTGGAAAGCTGCCGGCATCGACATCGGCAAGGAGAAAGGCCCCTGGTACAAGGAAATCGGCCAAGGGATGGGCGCGGCGCTCAATACCGCGTCCGCCGCCAACGCCTATGTGCTCGCGGATCGCGGTACGTGGCTGTCGTTCAAGAACCGCGGCGATCTCGACATTTTGGTCGCCGGCGACAAGCGGCTGTTCAATCAGTACGGCGTTATTCTGGTGAATCCGGAAAAACATCCGCATGTAAAGAAAGACCTCGGCCAAGCCTTCATCAACTGGCTCGTCTCGCCCGAAGGGCAGAAGGCGATCGCGGATTACAAGATCCACGGGCAGGAGTTGTTCTTCCCCAATGCCAATGTACCGGGGGCATGATGCTTTCCCGCCTCGCTGTCATTCTGGCGGCGGACACTCACGATTTTTCCTCATTTCGCGGGAGATCGTCTGACCGCGATGACCCGTCCCACCGTGGCGCCTCCCGGCGCAGATTGGGTTGCACCTTTCCCGAGCCTTTTGACGATCTGCTCGACGACCTCGCGCGGATGCGGAGCGATCGAGACGATGATCGCGTGTTCGTCCGGCCGCGGCGCTTCGAGCGTCGCGAATTGGCTGTCGAGCAGCGCGGGAGGCATGAAGTGCCCGTTGCGTGCCGCTAACCGGCGCGCAATCAAGTCCCGCCCGCCCTTGAGATAGACGATGCGGACGTCGGGACGCTCGCCGACCAGGATATCGCGATAGGCGCGTTTGAGCGCCGAACAAGCCACGGTGCCATGATTGCCGGCGCGCCGAGTCGCGTCGATCCAAGCGGCAATGCCCTCCAGCCACGGCCAGCGATCCTCATCGGTGAGTGGCTCGCCGCGGTGCATCTTTTCGATGTTGGACCGCGGGTGGAACCAGTCGCCCTCCTCGAAAATCCAATTGAGCCGGTGTGCAAGCATCGATGCGATCGTACTTTTGCCCGAGCCGGAGACTCCCATCACCACAACGACCGAAGGACTCTGCAGGGAGGAAGCAGATTGCCTTTCGGAACGTCGGGTCTGGCGCAATCCTCGCGATGGGGAGCGTCGCGGACGCGAGGTAGATGTCCGCTTCTTACGGCGCTTGTTCATGAGGATGTGACTTATCGTTGATCCTTACCAGAACGAGTGACCACGCCTAACCGTCAAAAAGCATACCGCGGACGCTTCCTCTGTGAAGCGGTCGACGTCGGAAAATCAGCCATCACTCGTCGCGATGGCAGGGGTCGGCGTCTCGCTTATCGGCCGCGCCGGCGGAACCGCTTTCGCGCGCGAGCACAATTCCCTACATTACCACCGCATGACTGCGCCGAAGGACGACTACGCCATCCGACCCGATCCGCTCGATCCGCGGCTGACCGAGCGCGTGACCGGCGTCGACCAGACCGGGCAGACGATCGAGACGCGCGTGACCGTCGAACGGGCGCTCACGATCTTCCTCAATT
>DASQXF010000063.1:0-8163 GCA_035639895.1 Xanthobacteraceae bacterium | reverse complement strand
AGAGCAGTCGCACGCTCCGCGCGAGTATTGGGGGAGCGAGTTACTTCGATGGAATGATCGGCACCAGCAGGAACGATTCCCTGTCGCCGCCGGAATAGATCGTGTTCTCCCCCACATTGTAATCCGCGTGGTAATGCGTGTACGGCGAGCTGCCGATGCCGTCGCGCGGCTGGATGTCGAGGCGGATGCGGTGACCCTGCTTGAACACCATTGAGGTCGGCCAAATCTCCACGTGCACTTCCACGATCTCGTTCGGCTTGAGCCACTCCCGCCGCAGATGCTTGTGATAGGGCCGGTAGGGAAGCGATAATTCAGGATCAAGCTCGCGATGGGAAACCCGCAGCCAGCCCTTTGCCACCGGCACCGGCTGGCCCTGCTGCCCGACCTCCAGCACATCGTTGCCGGCAGGATCGATGTTGCGCAGCGTGAGGAATAAATCCATGTCCTCGGTCGTGCTCGACACCCAAAGCTGGGCGGCCAGCGGACCGGTGATTTCGATGTCCTGCTCAAGCGGCGGCGTCATCAGCGAAACTCCGACCCCGCCGCCGGTGGCAAGCGATGTCGAGGACGCCGAGGCGTGCCCGGCATGGGACGCGCCGCTTGCGGAATAGCTGCGCTTGGCTACTGCAGCGGGCTTGGTCTTGGCGAGCGTGCCGGCCATGCCGTTGCCTTCGGCGCCGGGCGTGGACAGGTCGAGATAGAGCTTGGTCCATTGCGTACGCGCGATCGGCCACTCGTTCTCGTGGCGGAAATGGTACGCGCCCTGCCCAGTGCGGATGGCGAGCTTCACCGGCGGCTCCTGCATCACGCCGTTGTCGATGCCCTTGAGCCAGTAGTCGAAGAAGCGCAGTTGGTCGCGCCGCCCATCCTCGCTGTAAAACGGATGATAATGCGTGCCGCAGTGGATGCGCAGCTTCTTGTGCTTCGAGGCGGCGCGCATGTAGCCCTCGGTGGCCCCGCGCAAGTGCAATCCCATGCCCGACCAGTTGCCGACCGCGCACATCGGAACATCGACCTGATCCCATTGCGCCTGCTGGCTCTTGAACACGCCGCTGTCCAGGCTGTTGCGCATGAAGCGCCAGAGCACGTTGTCCGCAAACGTGTCGGGATTGTTCTCGTAGGCACGTCCCAACAAGTGATGCGCCATGTGGGTGGTGAACCAGCCGACAATGAAGCCCGAGCCGAAAATGCCGCCGTGATAGAGAATGTCGCGGTACTGATCGGCCGCGCCTTCCCACGGCATGATGCAGGCGAGGGATGGCGGCTTGAGGTTCGCTACCCACCACTGGGTGCGCGCGAAGAACGAGATGCCGATGGTGGCGACGCGGCTGTTGCTCCAGGGCTGATGCCCCGCCCATTCGATCGCATCGTAGAAATCGATCGCCTCCTGCGGTGAATAGAGGATCGATTGTCCGGGCGACTTGCCCGAGCCACGCTCGTCGACGCGCACGCAGCAATAGCCGCGCGGGACCCACCATTCCGGGTTCACGGTCTCCCAATTCATGTGCGGGTTCGGCTTCTCCTCCAGATCGGGTGGCGGAATCCAGAGCTTGTCCTTCTGGTAGATGCCCATGTTGATGAGCACGGGAAATTGCCCATCGCCGTCCGGCCGGAACACGTCCGCCTTGAGCCTGGCGCCATCCCGCATCGGAATGTCGACGTCCTTCTCGACCTTCATCTTGTATTGGGGCTCGGACGCTTTGGTCTCTTTGGCAGTCGCGACTTGCTCTTGCACGGTGCCTCCCAACGGCTTGCCTTCCACCGCGAACGCTATCAGAGCGCAACGCGTGCGGCTACGGAGGAGCGTGCGAACATCACGCCGAGCCCCACACCTCGTGCGCGGTCTCGACGACAAGGCGCAGCTTCGCGATCTCGCCGGCCTCCTCCATGGCGTTGCCGCCAATGCCGCTGGAAAATCCGCATTGCGGACTGAGTGCGAGCTGCTCCAGCGCCGCATACTTGGCCGCTTCATCGATGCGTCGCTTGAGCTCGTCCTTCGATTCGAGGTTGCCGCTCTTCGTCGTGACCAGGCCGAGAACGGCGACCTTGCCCTTGGGGAGAAAGCGCAGCGGCTGGAAATCGCCGGCCCGCGCGCTGTCGTATTCCAGGAAATAGCCGTCCATGCCGACCTCGTTGAAGATCAATTCGGCGATCGGCTCGTAGCCGCCCTCTGCCACCCACGCGCCGGCAAAATTGCCGCGGCAGAGATGCATGCACGCCGTCATGCCCTGCGGCCGGTCCTTGATCGCGGCATTGAGCAGGTTGGCATAAGCCCGCGGCAGCGTCGCCGGATCCTCGCCGATATTGGCCACCTGCTTGCGCAACTCGGGATCACAGAGATAGGCGAGATTGACCTCGTCGATCTGCAGATAGCGGCAGCCAGCGGCGCCGAGGTCGCGGATTTCCTCGCGGTAGAGCCGCGCGAGATCGTCATAGAAGGCGGCGATGTCGGGATAGGCCTCGGCATCGATTGCCGCGCGGCCGCCGCGGAAATGCATCACCGTTGGGGACGGCAGTGTGATCTTGGGCGTCACCCGCGCGACGGAGGCGAGAAACCTAAAGTCATCCACGAAGATTCCCCGGCCGTCCGGCCGCGCGAGCTTGCCGGTCACTTGCATGGTCGGTGGGCTGTGCAGGCGCTCGCCGTCGGCCGAATGAAAACGCACTGTGAGCTTCGACGGGATCATCCGCACGTTGCGGAACTTCAGCATGAAATCCCGATGCCAGGACTGACGGTTGTACTCGCCGTCGGTGACGACCTTGAGCCCGATCTCTTCCTGCAGACGTACTACGTCGCAGATTGCAGCGTGCTGAATGCGCTTGAGCTCGGCATCCGAGATCTCGCCCTTCGCCGCCTGTTCGCGCGCGTCGATCAGCGCAGCGGGTCGGATCAAGCTGCCGACGTGCTCGGCGCGGAAGGGAGGCGGGCTGCGTCCCATGAGCGTTGGCCTCCGGCAGCGGCCCATTGATCGTGTCTTGCCAAACGATAGCACACGGGGATGCGTTCTCATGTAGACTGCCCCGCCGACCACGCGGGCGAGAATCGGAACGAAGCTGGAGAGCGCAATGAAAGCCGCCGTTGCGACCGAGCACGGACTTGCGCTGCGCGACATACCGCAACCGCAGCCGAAGCCGAACGAGGTGCTGGTGAAGGTGCGCGCCGCCGCGCTCAACCGCGCCGATCTTGCCACCGCGCGCGGCATCCCGCACGGCAGCCATGGCGGGATCGGCGCGGCGGTCGGCCTCGAATGGGCGGGAGAGGTGATCGAGACCGGCGCCGAGGTCGAGGGCTACAAACCGGGCGATCGCGTGATGTGCTCGGGCACCGGCGGCTATGCCGAATACGCGGTCACCGACTGGGGGCGGGTCAGCTCGATGCCGAACGGCACGAGCTTCGAGCAGGCGGCAACGCTCCCGGTGGCGCTCAGCACGCTGCACAACGCGCTGATCACCGCCGGCCGGCTGCGCGCGGGTGAGAGTGTGATGATTCAGGGTGCAAGCTCGGGCGTCGGGCTCATGGGATTGCGAATCGCCAAGGTCATGAACGCCAAACTCGTGATCGGCTCCTCCACGAATGACGCGCGCCGGGCGCGTCTGAAGGAATTCGGCGCCGATCTCGCCGTGGACACCCGAGATGCCTCGTGGCCCGATGCGGTGCTCTCCGCCACCGGCGGCAAGGGCGTCGATCTCGTCGTCGATATGCTGTCGGGACCGGTGGTCGCGCAGACCATGCAGGCGACGGCGATTCTCGGGCGCATCGTCAATGTCGGCCGCCTCGCCGGCATGAAGGCGGAGTTCAATTTCGATCTCCATGCTCTGCGACGCATCGACTATATCGGTGTGACCTTCCGCACCCGAACGCTGGAGGAGGTGCGCGAGATTACTCGGCGCATGCGCGCCGATCTGTGGGATGCGGTGACCGCGGGCAAGCTGAACTTGCCGATCGATCGCCGCTTCCCGCTCGCCGAAGCCGTGGCGGCGCAGGCGCATATGCGCGAGAACAAGCATTTCGGGAAGATTGTGCTGACCATCTGAGATGCAATCCCGTCGCGTCTGGGGAAGAGGTGCGCATGATCAAGACCAAAGGCGTTTTGCACGTGACTATTCCGGTGAGCGACCTCGCCCGCAGCCGCGCCTTCTATACCGAGATTCTCGGGCTCGAATTCGTGGCGCAGGCGCCAAAAGAAAATCCGCACTTCGTGTTTCTTAAATCGGGGACCGACTATGTCCTGCTTGCGCGCGAGACGAGCCGCGGGAGGTTTTCCGACATTATCCATCACGCCTTCATGGTCGACGGCGACGCCTATGACGCGACGGTCGCGGAGCTCAAAGCCAAGGGCGTGGACGTGTTCCGCGAGGAGGAGCGAGCTGAAGGCGTGTTCACCGGCCGCAGCGCCTATTTCCACGACCCCGACCATAACGCGCTGGAGGTCATTCATCTCACCAATCGCGCAAAGGGGTGAGAGCGCGCCTTGACGCCGGAAGGCTCAAGAGCCTCGTCAGCGCTTGCGAATCCGAAACACCAGCACCTCGCCCTCGCGCACGCTCGATACCATCGTGTCTCCGGTCTCCCGCAACAGATTGGGAATGTCGATAGCGGTCAGAGGATCGGTGCATTCGGCGATCAGCATGTCGCCTGTCCTTAATCCGCTCAGCGCCTTGCGCGCGCGCAACGCCGGCAGGGGACATTTGAGCCCGCGCAAATTAAGTATCTTCTCGGCCACGAGGTCTCGTTTTCCGCCTGCGCTTGAGCGGTCGCCAGGACCGCTTTCGTGCGACATGACGATATCATACGAACACGAGTAATGGTCGTGGAGCCCGGTAGACCTCAGCGCATCGCCCGCCTGACGCCGCTTGCCGACGTGCTCGCGCGCCTCGAGGCACTAGTTGAGCCGGTGATGCCGCGCGCGACCGATCTCTCCGCTGCGCGCGGGCGCACGCTTGCCGAGGACGTCATCATTCCGGCGCCGATGCCTGCGACGGCACGGGCGCTACGCGACGGCTGGGCGGTGCGATCCGATCTCACCGCCGACGCCAGCGGCTATGCACCGGCGCCGCTGCCGTTCGCGGCACGCGTCGATGTCGGGGAACCTCTGCCGCGCGATGCGGATGCGGTTGCACCGCTTGATGCAGTGGCGATTCGCGACGGCGCGGCGCACGCGCTGGCTCCTATCGGTCCCGGCGAAGGCGTATTGGGCGCCGGTGTCGACGGCGGGCGCGGAGCAACGCTGCTGTCGGCCGGCCGCCGCCTCGGCGGCGTCGAGATCGCACTGCTCGCGGCAGCGGGCATCGCCCAGGTGCGCGTGCGTGCCCCGCGGCTGCGCCTTGTGTGCGCCCGGCGGGACAGCGATGCCGTGATCGACGCCGCGATTGCCTGCATCGCCGAGGCCATTGGGTCGCAGGGCGGCGATGCCCTCATGGCGGCACAGGACGATCCGGCCAGTGCCCTGGCGGATGCAGATGTGGATGCGGTCATTGTCATCGGCGGCACCGGCAGCGGGAGGCGCGACGTCACGGTGCATACGCTCGCGTCTATGGGTGAGGTGCTTGTGCACGGGATCGCCATGCTGCCAGGCGAGACCGCGGCATTAGGAACCGTCGGCACGCGAGCGGTGTTGGCCCTGCCGGGGCGGCTCGATGCCGCGCTCGCGGGGTGGCACATCTTGGGTCGCCTCATGCTGGCGCGGCTTGCAGCAAACAAGGAGGCGCCCTCCATGCGAAGCGCAAGACTCACGCACAAGGTGTCGTCTGCCGTTGGTCTTGCGGAACTCGTGCCGGTGCGCTGCGAGGGCCTCTCGGCCACCCCCATAGCCTCGGGCTATGTGCCGCTCGCGGCGCTCGCGCAAGCGAATGGATGGATTCTCATCAATGCGGACAGCGAGGGATATCCGGCGCAGAGCGAGGTCGTGATAAGACCTTGGCCATGACTGCGCGTTTTGAACCAAAGTCGGCCCAGCGCGATCGCGCCGATCTCTTGGCGGCGATTCGTCGCGCCGCGCGGCAGGAGCAATTCCTGGAAGTTGTCTCTGCCGAGGAGGCGCGTGCGCGCTTTGTGCGGCATCTCGATCTGTCGCCGCTGCCGAGCGAGACCGTCGCTCTGGGGGCGGCGCTCGGCCGCGTGCTGGCGCGCGACATCGCTGCGCCGATCGACGTGCCGCCGTTCGACCGCGCGAACGTCGACGGATTTGCGCTGCGCTCCGCCGACACGGTGGGCGCGAGCGACAGCGCACCACGCCGATTTCATCTCAATGGCGAAGTCATCGTCTGCGGGCATGCGCCCGCGCTCGAAGTGACACCGGGCTCGGCGACCACCATCGCAACCGGCGGCATGCTGCCGCGCGGCGCGGATGCCGTCGTGATGATCGAACATACCGATCTGGTTGATGAGAGCGAGACGCCGGCCATCGACGTGCGCCGCGCGCTCGCGCCCGGGCAGTTCATCTCGTATGCAGGATCCGACATCGCGCGCGGCGAAGTGGTCTTGCGCCGCAAGACGCGCCTCTCGTCGCGCGAGATCGGAATGCTCGCGGCCTGCGGTCTGGCCGAGATCGACGTGGTGCGCAGGCCGAAAGTCGCGGTGCTCTCCACCGGCGACGAGCTCGCCGCGCCAGGCGCCGCGCTCGGCCCCGCACGAGTCTATGACAGCAACGGGGCAATCATCGCGGCTGCGGTCGCGGAGGCGGGCGGGGAAGCAGTCGCCTTCGGCGCGTTCCCTGACGATGAGCCCGCCCTCGAGGATGCCGTGCGCGGCGCGCTTGCAGCCTGCGACCTGGTGGTGCTCTCCGGCGGCACGTCGAAGGGTGCGGGCGATCTCTCCCACCGCATCGTCTCGAAGCTCGGCGACATTCTCGTTCATGGCGTCGCGCTCAAGCCCGGCAAGCCGCTTTGCCTTGCCGTGATCGACGGCAAGCCGCTCGCCGTGCTGCCGGGATTTCCGACCTCCGCGATCTTCACCTTCCATGCCTTCGTCGCGCCGGTGATCCGCGCGCGCGCCGGCTTTGCGCCGGAGGCCGTCCATAGCATGGAGGCCACGGTCCCCGTGCGCATCGCCTCCGAGCTCGGCCGCAAGGAGTTCGTCCTTGTCGCGCTGACAGCAGGCGATGACGGGCCGGTTGCATTTCCGACCGCCAAGGGGTCGGGGGCCGTGACGAGCTTCTCCCAGGCCGACGGCTTTGTTGAGGTGGACGCGCTCGCGACGGCGCTCGATGCCGGAACGCGCGTCCGCGTGACCCTGATCGGGGAAAGGGCCGCCATGCCCGACCTCGTCGTGATGGGCAGCCACTGCATCGCCCTCGACGTCGTGCTCGGGGCGCTCGCCGAGCGCGGCTTTGCCGCCCGCACCATCGCGGTCGGCAGCATGGGCGGAGTCGCGGCCGCCGAGCGCGGCGAGTGCGATCTTGCGCCCGTGCATCTCGTCGATCCCGCGAGCGGAGTCTACAACGCACATCTGCTGCGGCCTGGGCTCGCGCTGGTGAAAGGCTGGCAGCGCATGCAGGGCTTCGTGCATCGCGGTGACGATGCCCGCTTCGCCGGGCGCAGCGCGACCGATGCGATCAAGGCGGCGCTCGCCGATCCCCGCTGTCTGATGGTCAACCGCAATGCCGGCGCCGGCACGCGCGTACTGATCGACCGGCTGCTCGAGGGCGCGCGGCCGGCGGGCTACAGCAATCAGCCGCGTTCGCACAACGCCGTCGCCGCCGCGGTGGCGCAGCGCCGCGCGGATTGGGGCATCGCGATCGAGTCGGTGGCGCGGCTTTACGGCCTGGCTTTCATCCCGATCGCGCCGGAAGATTACGATTTCCTTCTGGTCGAAAGCCGCCGCCAGCGCCCGGCGGTAGCAGCCTTTGTCGCTGCGCTGCGCGACGAGAACGTGCGCGACAAAATTTGCGCGTTGGGCATGCGCCCTGCCGACGTTCGAGAGTCACAATGACATTGCGCGTGTTTGCCGTCATTGCGCTTCTCGTGTTGGGCGCGCCGTACATGGCGCAAGCGCAGTTGCGCGGCCACGGCGGACCGGTGCGTGCACTCGCGATTTCGCCGGATGGCACGCAGGCCGTTTCCGGCAGCTTCGACACCTCGGTGATCCGCTGGTCGCTGCCGAAGAACGCGGCCGAGCAGGTGCTGCGCTTCCATGACGGCGCCGTCAACGCGGCAATCTTCCTG
>DASQXF010000062.1:0-4704 GCA_035639895.1 Xanthobacteraceae bacterium | reverse complement strand
TCAGGCGGTGCATCACCGCCTTCGGCACTACGCCGGCTGCGGAGAAAATGCCGGACAGCGCGGCCGGGTCCGGATCGCTACGGCCGCCGAGCTCCTCGGCGTGGATGCCCGCGGTCACGAACAAGCAGTCGATGCCGAAAGCCGCCGCGCCCTTGAGGTCGGTGCGCACCGAATCGCCGATGGCTAATACGCAGTGCTGCGGCACCCGTTCCCCGCGCACGCCTTCGGCGAGGCCGAGCGCCTGGTCGTAGATCGGACGATAGGGCTTGCCGGCATAGATGACCTCGCCGCCGGCGGCGGCATAGAGATCGGCGATCGCGCCTGCGCAATAAACGAGCTTGTCGCCGCGCTCCACCACCACGTCAGGGTTGGCGCAGATCATCGCGAGCGCGCGCTCGCGCATTCGCGCGATCAGGCCTTGGTAGTCCTGCGGCGTCTCGACGGTGTCATCGACAAGCCCGGAACAGACCGCGTAGTCGGCGCGCTCCAGCGGCGCGAGCGGCGCGTCGAGCCCGTCGAACAGGCCCAGATCCCGCTCGGGCCCGATGTGAAACACGCGCGCTCCCGCCCGCGCCGCGATGAGCGCGTGCGTGACATCACCCGAACTCACGATGCCGTCATAGGCGGCGCGCGGCACGCCCAGCCGATCGAGCGTCAGGCGTGCCACCGCCGCGCCCGGCCGCGGTGCGTTGGTGATCAGCACGACGGTGCCGCCGCGATTTCGAAACCGCGCGAGCGCATCGCAGGCCTCAGCCGAAGCAATGACGCCGTTGTGCACGACGCCCCAGACGTCGCTGAGCACGACATCGTAATCGCCGGCGAGCGTCGCGAAATGAGCGGTGAATGGCGGGAGCACAACCGACATGCTGCGTGGGCGGAACAACGGACGACCGCGGACGAGTCGAAAAAGGACGGAGACGGGGCGATGGGCCGCATCCCCCCGCTTCCCGTCTTCCGCTCTCGGTCGCGCGATGTCAACCGCGTCCGACTGCTTTGCCCCATCACGCCTGCGGCCGCTATAAGGCATCCCGCAATGGCATGCGAGGGCAACAGCCGCAGTCGATGTCTAGATTGATCGCCATCATCGAGCGCTGTCCGCAGGCGGCCTTTGCCGTGTTCCTCGCGCTGCACGTCGTGCTCTGGACGGCGCTGCCGGCGCTGCTTTATCCGAATCTACCGCTCGACCTGATCGAGGCGCTGACCTATGGCCGCGAGTGGCAGCTCGGCTATGACAAGCTGCCGCCGTTGCCGTGGTGGTTGGTCGAGGTCGTCCACCGCGCGATCGGCATCGATGTGGCCTATTACGCGATGGCGCAGATCGCGGTGGTTTTAGCCTTTGTCGCGGTTTGGCTGACCGCTCGCGAGCTCCTCGGCGCCGTCGGCGCGCTGGTCGCCGTGCTCATTCTCGACGGGATGCACTACTTCCATTTCACGGCCGCCAAATTCAATCATGACGTGATCCAATTGCCGTTATGGGCGTTCGCCGGTTACGCCTTTCACGCCGCGTTGCGGCGCGGCCGCATGGTTCATTGGCTGCTCCTCGGCATCACCGTCGGGCTCGCTTTGTGGGCGAAATATTTCGTGGTCGTGCTGGCGGCGCCGCTCGCGTTGTTCTTGCTCGTCGACCGCGATGCGCGTCCCGCGCTCGCCACGCCCGGGCCGTTCGTCGCGCTCGCCGTTGCGCTCCTGATCATGGCCCCGCATCTTGTCTGGCTCGTGCGCAGCGACTTTCTACCCTTTGCCTATGCGAGCGCACGGGCGGCGCCGTCGCGCGGCCTGTTCGATCACGTCCTGCATCCGCTGACGTTTGCGCTCGGCCAAGTGGTATTTCTGTTGCCGACGCTCCTGATCGCCGTCGCCGTGGTTTGGCCGCGGCCCGAAACGGACGACAATGCCGCGCCACCCATTGCGGCGAAGGCGGATGGCTTCGACCGCCGCATCGTGACGCTGTTGGCCTTCGGCCCGGCGGTGACCACGGTCGCTCTCTCGGCGCTCACCGGACGCGGCGCCATCGCCATGTGGGGCTATCCGCTGTGGCTGTTTCTCGGGCTTTGGATCGTGCTCTCCGCGCACACCGCACTCGAGCCGGCGCGCCTCGGGCGGATCGCCGGCGTGTGGGCGGGCGTGTTCGCGCTGTTCGCGATCGTCTTTGCCGCGACCTATTCAGTGCTGCCGGCAATCGATCACCGCTATCGCGCCGTGTTCTATCCCGGCGATCGGCTCGCTGACGAACTCGCGCGCCGCTTTCGGGCCGCCACGGGCCGCCCGCTGACCTATGTCATCGGCACCATGTGGGATGGCGGCAACGTCGCGCATTACGCGCGGGAGCAGCCGCGGGTGTTGATCGACGGCGATTGGCGCCGCGCGCCTTGGATCGACCTTGGCGATCTGCGCAACAAGGGCGCCGTGGTGGTGTGGACTGCCAGCGCCACCGCGGGGAATGTCGACCGGCTGAAGGAGGCGGGCTTTGATCCGACCGTGATGCCGATCGGTCTGCGCGCGGTTGCGGGCGAAGCGCAGATTCAGCCGCCGTTCACGCTACCGTTCCGCCGCACCGATCGCGTGCTCGTCGTCGGCTGGGCAATCCTGCGGCCGCAGCCCGCGTTCGCAGCGCGATGAAGATGCCTACGCGACCGCTTTGATCACGCGCGCGGTCTTGGCGAACATCTCGTCGATATCGCGCTCGCTCATGATCAGCGGCGGGGTCAGAATGAGGGTTTCGCCAGCCGCGCGGATCACCAGATCGTGCTCGTGGAACGCTTTGTCCATGGCGTCGTAGGCTCGCTTGCCGACCTCGCCAGGCCGCGAGGCGAGGTCGATGCCGGCGGTGAGCCCGACGCAGCGGATGTCGAGCACGTTGGGAAGGCCTTTGAGCGACATCGCCGCCTCAGACCAGACCGGCTCGAGCTTGCGCGCGCGCTCGAACAAGTTTTCCTCGCGATAGAGGTCGAGCGTTGCAAGCCCCGCCGCGCAGGCAAGCGGATGCGCCGAATAGGTATAGCCGTGAAACAGCTCGGCCACGTGCATGGGCCCGCGCATGAAGGCGTCGTAAATCCCCTTGCGCACGATCACGCCACCCATGGGTACGCTGCCCGAGGTGATGCCCTTGGCGAAAGTGATCATGTCGGGAGCAACGCCATAGCGCTCCGCCGCAAAGGCGTGGCCGAGACGGCCGTAGGCGGTGATGACCTCGTCGAAGATGAGCAGGATGCCGTGCTTGTCGCAGATCGCGCGCAACCGCGGCAGATATCCTTTCGGTGCGGGCAGCACCCCGGTCGAGCCCGCCATCGGCTCGACGATCACCGCGGCAATCGTGGAGGCATCATGCAGCGTGACGATGCGCTCGAGCTCGTCGGCGAGATGCGCGCCCCACTCGGGCTCGCCTTTGCTGAAGGCTTGGTGCTCGCGGTTGTAGGTCGTCGGCAGATGATCGACGCCGGCGAGCATCGCGCCGAAGAGTTTGCGGTTGTTGACCATGCCGCCGACGGAAATGCCGCCGAAGCCGACCCCGTGATAGCCGCGCTCGCGCCCGATCAGCCGCGTGCGCGCGGCCTCGCCGCGCACGTTGTGATAGGCGAGCGCGATCTTGAGCGCGGTGTCGACCGCCTCCGAGCCCGAATTGCAGAAGAACACGTGATCGAGATCGCCGGGCGCGAGCGCCGCGACGCGGCTCGCGAGCTCGAACGCCTTGGGATGGGAGAACTGGAAGGCCGGCGCGTAATCGAGCTCGGCCGCCTCGGCCTGGATCGCCGCCACGATTGGATCGCGGTTGTGCCCGGCGTTGGTGCACCACATTCCGGCGGTGCCGTCGAGCACGCCGCGTCCTTCCGGCGTGTAGTAATGCATGTCCTTGGCACGGACGATCAAGCGCGGCGCCGCCTTGAACGCCCGGTTCGGTGTGAACGGGATCCAATAGGCTTCGAGGTCGTTGGGGACAGCGATTGCTCGTTGTGCTGGTGCAGATGGCATGGCGCTGTCTCCCTTAGCTTGCTTTCTTCGATGCCGCGTTCGATGGCCTTGCTTGATGTGCCCGTCCCTTGCCGCTGCGCAAGGCGGCTGCTACCACCCGCGGGCGATGCGGGACAATAATGGCCGATAAGCCCGATAAAACCAACAAGCTCAAGGCCCGCCTGCCGCGCGGGTTCGCCGATCGCAGCGGCACCGAGATCGGTGCCACGCGGCGCATGCTCGAGGTGATTCGCGCGGTCTACGAGCGTTACGGATTCGAGCCGCTGGAAACGCCGGCGATCGAGTATACCGACGCGCTGGGAAAATTTCTGCCCGACCAGGATCGGCCGAACGAGGGCGTGTTCTCGTTCCAGGACGACGACGAACAGTGGCTATCGCTGCGCTACGATTTGACCGCGCCACTGGCGCGCTATGTGGCGGAGAATTTCGACTCCCTGCTCAAGCCCTACCGCAGTTATCGCGAGGGTTGGGTCTTCCGCAACGAGAAGCCGGGCCCGGGGCGCTTTCGCCAATTCATGCAATTCGATGCCGACACCGTGGGCTCCGCCTCGATGGCCGCCGATGCGGAGATGTGTATGATGGCCGCCGACACGATGGAGGCGCTGGGTATTCCGCGCGGCAGCTATGTGGTGAAGGTCAATAACCGCAAGGTGCTGGATGGCGTGCTGGAGTCGATTGGCCTCGGTGGTGAGGCGAATGCGGGCAAGCGCCTCGCAGTGCTGCGTTCGATCGACA
>DASQXF010000061.1:0-2164 GCA_035639895.1 Xanthobacteraceae bacterium | reverse complement strand
TTTCGCTCTGGGGGCTGCTTACGCGAACAGTAATTGCAACGAGCGCGCCGATAAATAGCGCGCGAAGGACGAAGGCCAATATTCGCAGCCCCATCGGGATGCTCGGTCGTGGCGTCCCGACGTCAGGTGGACCCGGCTGCTCCGGCGTAGCGCTCATGAACTCAATTCGGCGCCGATCGCCATTCCTCCGTCCTCGACTTGCGCTTTAGTTCGAGCCTACTTCTTCATCGTTTCGCGTAATCTCATCCACGCCTCGATCCCCGCCCTGGCCGATTTCTCGTCCACGCCTTCGGGCAAGCCCGCAACGCCGACCCCGCCGATGACTACGCCGTCGAGCGCAAGCGGGACCCCGCCGCCGACGAGATAAATCTTCCCTGGATACATGTTCATGATGCCGAAGTATCGGTCGGGCCGAGTCTTGTACAGCTCCCCCAGCGCTTGCGTGGTTTGCCGGTAAAGAGCCGAAGCGAACGCCTTGCCCTCGGCAAAACGAATGTTCTGCAAAGCCGCGCCGTCCATCCGATCCGAGGAGACGACATTGCCGGCGTGGTCAACGACCGCGATGGCCATGCGCATGTTGCTCTCACGAGCGTAGGCAATGGCGCCCTCGATGACGGCGCGCGCTTCGGCCAGCGTCAGCAGCGGCGGGGGGTAGGCGAGCGGCGGCGGCGCCGGCGCCTGCGCGGCCGCCGTCTCCGCCGCCGACAGCAGCAGCACCGTTGCGAGCGCTCGCGACAGGGCCCGGGGAAGCGCACTCATCATAATCTCCATTGATTCGTGCGCCCGGCGTCTACCGGCTTATTCGATCACCTCGTCGGCGCGCAGCAAGATCGACGTGGGCACCTCTATGCCGAGCGCCTTTGCCGTCTTGAGATTGACGGTCAGGTAGTAGCGGGTCGGTGCCTCCAGCGGCAGGTCACCCGGCTTGGCGCCCCTGAGGATGCGATCGACGTATTCGGCGGCGCGCGGCGCCAAGTCGGTCAGTCTCGGCCCATAGGAAAGGAGCGCGCCTCTCCGCGCCGAGTCCCCGAACTCGTACATCGCGGGTAGGCCGTGCTTCGCCAGAAATTCGAGTGTCGCCGCCTCCCGGCTCCCCATCACTGGATCGGTTACGATCATGATGGCGTCGGGACGATTGCCGGCGAGCCCGGCGAGCGCTCCATCGATGTCGCCCATCTCTCGGATCGGCACCGGGATCATGGTGACACCGAGCCGAGTCGCGGTGGTGGCGAACTCCTTGGCGCGCAGGTCCATGGCGCGGTCGCTCGAATTCCACACAATGGCAATGCGCGCGGCGTCCGGGACGAGTTCCTTGAGCAGCTGAAGCCGCTTGGGCGTCAATTCGGTCGACAGCTCGGTGACACCGGTAATATTGCCGCCCGGCCGCGCGACGTTGGTGATGAGGCCGAGCCCGACCGGATCGCCGACGGCCCACAGAACGATCGGGATGGTAGAAGTAGCACGTTTCGCAGCCTCCGCGGCGGGGCCGCCCAGCGCGACGATCACGTCGACCTTGAGGCCGACCAGCTCGGCCGCGTAGCGTCCGATGCGGTCCATCTGCGCCTGCGCATTGCGCACCTCGTAAATCGTGTTTTGTCCCTCGATGTAGCCGAGCCGCGCCAAGGCCTCGCGCAGGACCGTTTCGGACCGACGGCCGCTCAGGATGCCGATCCGGAAGGTTCTTTTCGGTTGCTGGGCGCTCAGCGGCAGGGACCAGGCGAACGGGCATGCGGCCGCCGCGACGCCGAGCAGGATTATGAAATTGCGTCGTTTCACGCAGGCCATGGCCTTCCCCACGCAGGAGTGACCGCCAGCAACGACGAAGCAGTCGGGGTTACCGTACTTTCAGCTTACCACCGGGCGAATGCCAGGTCGTTGGGATAGACCTGAATTGTTCTGAATCGATCTGGGCGGGGCCAGGCGCGGGGAGTCAATAATCTTCCGGTTCTCCCCGGAGAGCGGAATAGACCTGTTTGAGTGCACGCCTCAGTCGAATACGCCCTGCTGCCGGTACGATTCGTACTCCGCTTCGCTCAATCCGATAAGGTCGCGGAACACGAAATCGTTATCGGCACCGACGCAGGGCGCCGGCCCCACGATGTCGCCGGGCGCCTCCGCGAGATCGAAGCCGGGATAGCAGTAGGCGTGATCGCCCATCTCCGGA
>DASQXF010000060.1:0-5450 GCA_035639895.1 Xanthobacteraceae bacterium | reverse complement strand
CATCGCCCAGATCCGCGCCACGGCGGGGCGCGAAAGCGGAATCAGGTTGGGATAGCTGCGCATGAAGCTCACGAACTTACGATCGGGGAGCAACTGCACGATATCGCCGCTCAAGAGGGCGCCGCGCCCGTCTGCGCCACCTGCCCAATGCAGCACGGTGCCGCCGGCGAAATGCCCGCCGCAACGAATGAGGGTAATGCCGCGCGCGAGTGGCAAGGTGTCGCCATCCCACAGCTTGATCGTCGGATCCGGCCGCATGATCCACTGCCGGTCCGCGGCATGCAGATGAATGGGAATGTCGCCGAAGGCACGGCTCCATTCCACCATGGTGCCGTAATAGTGCGGGTGAGAGATGGTGATGGCGGAAAGTCCGCCGAGTCCGGTAACCAACTCGATCGTTGCGGCATCGATCAATGAGATGCAGTCCCACAGGATGTTGCCTTCTGCGGCGCGCAGGATCAGCGCGCGCTGACCGATCCCAAATTTCGGCACTGTCCCGACCCCAATCAGCCCGGGCTCGTACTGCCGATAGCAATTGAAGTAGCCCTGCGCGAGCTCGTCGAGCGTGGTCCACCGCTGCCCGCCGGCAGGCACGAATTGGCGCTCGTCCTCACAGATTGGGCAGGCCGCCGGCGGGTGCTCCGACTGCGTGAACTGGCTGCCGCAGGTCTCGCAGATGAAGGCAGGCATTGCACCACCGCGAACGTTGAGCCGGTGTGTTTGTCCCTTAGCGCGCCGACTGACGCAACGCTTGCCCCTGCGCTCGCGGCCTTGCGAGTGATCTTACGTTCCGATGCCCCCACCAATCAACGCTGGTATGAGCACAATGCTGAACACGATAGTTCGATCACTATCGAAGTGGCGGAACATTCTATTTTCGGCGGGATTGCCCATCTGAGATCGGGCGGCACATCCCTCGCGCAAATCTGTTTGCCAATCCCATGAGGTTCCATGGTTTCGCTTGCAGCGCGCACTCGCCTTGTCTCCCGGCATAGCCCAAAGCTGATTCTATTCACCATGTGCCTGGGCGTATTCATCGCCCAGCTCGATTCGCAGGTGGTCAATCTCGCCATCAAGCACATCGGCACGGACCTCAACGCAGGCATTAGCCAGCTGCAATGGGTGATGGATTCCTACAACCTGCTGTATGCCACGCTGTTGCTCACCGGCGGCACGCTGGGCGACTTGTATGGCCGCGTGCGCATCTTCGCGATCGGCATCGGCCTGATCGTGCTCGGTTCGATTGTGTGCGCGGTTGCACCCAATGCGATCGTGCTCATTGCCGGGCGCGCGCTCACCGGAATCGGATCGGCGCTCGAAGTCCCGACCTCGCTGGCGATCCTGACCGTCACCTATACCGAGGCCAAGGAGCGGGCGAGCGCTATCGGCATCTGGGCCGGCTGCAACGGCCTCGCGCTCGCCGTCGGCCCGACCATCGGGGGTCTGCTCGTCGATATCGCGGGCTGGCGCGGCATTTTCGCGCTGGTCGTCCCGGTCAGCGCACTGGCCATGGCGCTCGCCATCAAGAGAGTGCCGGAATCAAGCGATGCGAAAGGCCGTCACCTCGATCCGGCCGGCCAAGTGCTCGCTGTGGTGGCGCTCGCAGCCTTGTCCTTCGTCACCATCGAAGGACCGCATTGGGGGTGGACCTCACCGACAATTCTCGCGCTCGCGGCCGTGTTCGTGGTGTCCGCCGCCATATTCATCGGCGTCGAAAGGGACAAAGCCGGTGCGCTGGTCCCGCTCGATTACTTTCGCAATCGCCAATTCAGCGCCGCCCTCGCGGTCGCCGGCATGATGACGTTCGGCATGTATGCCATGCTGTTCCTCACGCCGCTCTACCTGCAATCGCTTGCCGGCGCATCTGCCTTCGTCGTCGGACTGGAACTGCTGCCTTTGTCGCTGACTTTCGTGCTCGTGTCGCATTATTCCGGCGCGCTCGCGAAGCATCTCGGTGCACGCATCATCATGGCCGCCGGCATGGCGGCGATGGGCGGCGGACTTCTTCTGCTCACGTTCATCTCCCCGACGCCGAATCTGCTGTTGATCGAGTGTGCCCTCCTCGTGATCGGCGCCGGGCTTGGGCTCAATACCGGTCCAGTCAACGCGGTCGCAGTGGCAAGCCTCCCGCCTGCGCGTTCCGGCACCGCCTCGGGGCTCATCAACACCGCGCGCATGGTCGGCGCCACGCTGGGCATTGCCGTGCTCGGCGCCGCCTTCGCAGTGCAGGCCGCCGGACAGACAGCGGAAGCGATGGTGAGCGGATTGCGCCTCGCCTATCTCGGCGGCGGGTTGGTCGAGTTTGCCGGAGCCGTGATCGCGCTTATCTTCGTCCCAGACGATGCCTTAGAGCAGCGCAAAGATTGAGCGCTGCAGCCAGAGGAGACGGCGAGCGATTTCGCGACGATCGACCGCTTCTAAACCTTGACCAGCGGTACCTTCGGCACCGAGCCGCGCGGCGACGGACCGCCGCCTTTCGGTCCGGACGGCTTGCGGCGGGGACTGCGCCGTTTGCGCTTGGCCTCCGGGATCTTCTCGGGCTTCGGCGTGACCGGTCCCTCGAGATATTCGAAGCTGAGCTTGTCGAAGCCGGCTTCATCCTTCACCGTGATGACGCGCACGTGGCCGCCGGCCTTGAGCTTGCCGAACAGAACTTCGTCGGCAAGCGCCTTCTTGATGTTCTCCTGAATGAGACGCGCCATCGGCCGCGCGCCCATCTGCTCGTCATAGCCATGCTTGATCAGCCACTTGGTGGCCTCTTCCGACAGCTCGATGGTGACGTCGCGGTCGCCGAGTTGCGCCTCGAGCTGGAGCACGAATTTTTCGACCACCTTGGCGATAATCTCGGGGGTGAGATGCGCAAAGGTGATGATGGCATCGAGCCGATTGCGGAATTCCGGCGCGAAAAGCCGGTTGATCGCCTCGACGTCGTCGCCTTCCCGCTTGATGCGGGTAAAGCCGTAAGCCTGCCGCGCGAGATCGGCCGCGCCGGCATTGGTGGTCATGATCAGAATCACGTTGCGGAAGTCGACCTGCTTGCCGTTGTGATCGGTGAGCTTGCCGTGATCCATGATCTGCAACAGCACGTTGAACAGATCGGGGTGCGCCTTCTCGACTTCGTCGAGCAGAAGAACGCAATGCGGATGCTGGTCGACGCCGTCGGTGAGCAGGCCGCCCTGATCGAAACCCACATAGCCGGGCGGAGCCCCAATCAGCCGCGAGACGGTATGGCGCTCCATGTATTCCGACATGTCGAAACGAATCATTTCCACGCCCAGCGCGACCGAGAGCTGCTTTGCCACCTCGGTCTTGCCAACGCCGGTCGGGCCCGAGAACAAGTAGCAGCCGATCGGCTTTTCCGGCTCGCGTAGCCCCGCGCGCGCGAGCTTGATCGAAGCGGAGAGCGCATTGATCGCTTTGTCCTGCCCGTAAACGACCTGCTTGAGGGTCTGGTCGAGATGCTGCAGCACCACGGCATCGTCCTTGGACACGGTCTTCGGCGGAATCCGCGCCATCGTCGCGATGGTGGTCTCGATTTCCTTGAGGCCGATGGTCTTCTTGCGCCGGCTCTCCGGCAACAGCATCTGCGCCGCGCCGGACTCATCGATCACGTCGATGGCCTTATCCGGCAGCCTGCGGTCGTGGATGTAGCGCGCGGATAGTTCGACCGCCGCCTTGATCGCCTCGGAGGTGTATTTGAGCTTGTGATAGTCCTCGAAATAGGGCTTGAGACCCTTGAGAATCTCGATCGTGTCCGGAACCGTCGGCTCGTTGACGTCGATCTTTTGAAACCGACGCACCAGCGCGCGATCCTTTTCGAAATACTGCCGGTACTCCTTGTAGGTGGTTGAGCCGATGCAGCGCAGCGTTCCGGAGGCGAGCGCCGGCTTGAGCAGATTAGAGGCGTCCATCGCCCCGCCAGAGGTTGCGCCCGCCCCGATCACGGTGTGGATCTCGTCGATGAACATGATTGCGCCGGGATAGGCCTCGAGCTCCTTGATCACCTGCTTGAGGCGCTCCTCGAAATCGCCGCGGTAACGCGTGCCGGCGAGCAGCGTACCCATGTCGAGCGCGAATACGGTGGCGTTCCTGAGCACGTCGGGGACTTCGCCATGCACAATCCGCCGTGCCAAGCCCTCGGCGATTGCGGTCTTGCCGACGCCAGCGTCGCCGACGAATAGCGGGTTGTTCTTCTGCCGGCGGCACAGCACCTGGATGGTGCGGCTGATTTCGGAATCGCGGCCGATCAGCGGATCGATTCTACCCTCGCGCGCCTTCTTGTTGAGGTTGATGCAATAAGCCTCCAGCGCGTCACCCTTCTTTTTCGTATCATCGCCGGTCTTGGTATCGGTATCCTCGTCGGCGCCGCGCACCGGGCGCGCCTCCGACATGCCCGGCCGCTTGGCAATGCCATGGCTGATGTAATTGACGGCATCGTAGCGCGTCATGTCCTGCTCCTGCAGGAAATAGGCGGCATGGCTCTCGCGCTCGGCAAAGATCGCGACTAGCACGTTGGCGCCGGTCACCTCCTCGCGGCCGGACGACTGCACGTGGATGACGGCGCGCTGGATCACGCGCTGGAACCCAGCGGTGGGCTTTGAGTCCTCGTTACCGTCGCTGACCAGGTTTTCCAGCTCGCTTTCGAGATAGGCGGTGAGGCTGCGTCGCAGCTTGTCGAGATCGACATTGCAGGCGCGCATCACCGCGGCGGCATCCTGGTCGTCGATCAGGGCCAGTAGAAGATGTTCGAGGGTCGCGTATTCGTGATGACGCTCGTTGGCCAGCGCCAGGGCGCGGTGCAGGGACTGCTCGAGATTGCGCGAAAACGTGGGCATGTCAGCTCTCGTGATAACGCGTTATATAGCCCCGGCGTTCCTGCTTTTCCATCCTCGCTACTTTTTTTCCATCACGCATTGCAGAGGATGCTGGTGTTTGCGGGCAAAGTCCATAACTTGCGTCACTTTGGTCTCGGCCACCTCGTAGGTATAGATCCCGCACTCGCCGATGCCATGCTGATGCACGTGCATCATGATGCGATGGGCGGCCCCGTGATCTTTGTTGAAGAAGCGTTCCAGCACATGGACCACGAACTCCATCGGCGTGTAATCGTCGTTCAACAATAGGACGCGGTAGAGGCTAGGACGCTTGGTCTGCGGCTTGGTCTTGGTGATGACCGCGGTCCCGGGCGCTCCCGTCCCTCGCCGTTTGTGGTTGTCCTCGTCTCCCTGACGCGGGGCATTCGGACGATTGGCGGCGCTTGCGATCATCTCGGTCGGTCGTCGGTTCATGGGTACTCTACGGGTCAGGACGTGGCGGCTTTGCGGCGCCAATACGAAAGTTCGGTTGATGCATCATAATTCGGCTGATGCATCATAATAAGGACAGCGCCGGCTCGGTTCCAGATCGCGTATTACCCCGAATCGTGGGGAATTGTGACGTATTTCGATTTG
>DASQXF010000059.1:0-2725 GCA_035639895.1 Xanthobacteraceae bacterium | reverse complement strand
ACCAACATTGAATTTCTGCAGGCCGGGGCAGGGGAGGGCAAACTGGGGCGCAATCGCTTCGATCGCGCGCTGCTGGTCACGGTGCTCGGCGAGATTCCGGATCGAGAAGCGGCGTTACGAGAGATTTTCGACGCCCTGAAGCCCGGCGGCCTATTGTCGGTGACCGAAGTGATCTTCGATCCGCATTTCCAAGCACGCCAAACGGTCGCGCGGCTCGCGCGTTCGGCCGGATTCCGGGAAAAAGCCATTCACGGCAATCGCATTGCATTTACGGCGATGGTCGAGAAGCCAGCCTGACACGACGTTACGGATGGCCGTCATGGCCGGACTTGTTCCGGCCATGAACGTCTTTCGAGCGAGATAAAACGTGGATGCCCGGCACAAGGCCGGGCATCACGAGTTACGACTTGTCGGGACGGCAGAGATCGCTGAGTAGTTTCAGCGGTAGGTGCCGAACCACCCCGTGGCGTGACGCTCGGCGGCCGGCAGGACCACGACCTTGGTGCCGACCTTGACGCGGTCATAGAGGTCGACCACGTCCTCATTCGCCATGCGGATGCATCCCGCCGTCGCGCGGCTGCCGATGGTTGACGGCGCGTTGGTGCCGTGGATGCGATAGAACGTGCCGCTGAGATACATGGCGCGCGCGCCGAGCGGGTTGGTCACGCCGCCCGCCATGAAGCGCGGTAGATAGGGTGAGCGCGCAATCATCTCGGGCGGCGGAGTCCAATCCGGCCATTCGGCCTTGCGCTCGACGGTCTTCACGCCGGACCACGTGAAGCCCTCGCGGCCGACGCCGATCCCGTAGCGGATCGCCTTGCCGCCACCGAGGATGTAGTAGAGGTAGGTGTTCTGGGTATCGACGACGATCGTGCCCGGCGCCTCGTCGCTCGGGTAATTGACCGTTACCCGCCGCAGATCGGCGCGCACCTGATTTCCGTTGTCGGTCGCACTGTAACCGAGCCCGAGCCAGGCGAACGGATTGGCGGATGCTTCGGTAGCGAAGGCGGTCGCGGCAATGGCAACGGCCGCGGCAGTCGCAATACGGCAGAGCGTGTTCATGATTAGCCCCCTATCCCCTTCTGCTGGTTAGTCGGCCGAAGGGACGCGAGGGTTCAAAAGCCGGCCAAAAAATTGTGCCGGGGCCAATATTGGACCGTTTTTCAACGAGGTAGGCCGGGTGGAGCGGTTCTGCCCTCAGGGAGACTTCCGGATTTCGTTTTGTTCAATCCAGCCCCCGGGGCTAACCGCCGGCGTCGGCAGCGGCCGCAAGCTCGTCGAGACGGCGGGCCAATTGGTTAAGCTCCCACTCGTGTGCCAGCGCGGCCGCTTTGCGCCAGGTCGGCTTCTGGTCGGGCAAGCGGGGCAGGCGCGCCTTGCGGTCCATGGTGGCGATCGACCGGAAGAGTCGCAGCCGCTCGGCGTGCCCGGAAAAGCGCCCTGCCTTGAGCGCATTCTCCAGCGTGCCATATCTCCGCAACACGTCGGCGGCTCCCGCGGCCCCAAGGCCTGCCACGCCCGGCAGTCTGTCCGATGGGTCGCCGCGCAGCGCGATAAAATCGGGCACCTGCTCGGGATCGACGCCGTAGCGCGTGCGAACCTCGGCCGGACCGATCCGCGCCACCTCGCCCGCGCGTACCGGATAAAGAATGGTCGTGCTGGGAGAGGCGAGCTGGAACGTGTCTCGATCGCCGCTGGCGACGAGGGCGATACCGCCGCGCCGCTCTTCTGCGGCGACCGCGGCGGCCAAGAAGTCGTCGGCTTCGTAGCCTCCCGCCTTGGCATTGGCGAACCCGCAGGCGGCGACGAATTGCGGCAACACCTCGAGCTGCTCCACCAACGCATCGTCGAATTTGCGGCCGCTCTGATAGGCGGGGAACTGCTCGTGCCGGTAGGTTGGCTCGTCCAGGCTGTCCCAACCGACGAGCACGGCCCGCGGCTGCTCCGTCCGGTAGAATTTCAGCAGGAAATTTGCGAAGCCCAAGATGGCGCCCGCGCCTCTGCCGCCGCGGCGCAGAATCGTTTTCGGCAGAGCGTGATAAGCGCGATGAGCGAATGAGTCCCCATCGATCGCCAGTAATGGTCGGCGCGCCGGCGCCGCCGCCTCCCGCTTCAGCAGGCCACGCGCGCCTTTTGCTATGGGCTTGGCGGAGCCTCGCCGCGCCTTCGCTTCATCACTTAGTACAACCCAGGCCGGAGCGTGATCGCTGGCGTTCTCTTTCCCGCGAACCCGACGATCGACGCCCGCGTCGCCTAGGCGCTGTGCGGCCTGCGCGCTCAATAGCAGATGGTCGATGCGCAGCCCCGCGTCGCGCGGCCAGCGGTTTCGCATGTAGTCCCAGAACGTATACATCGGCGTATCGGGATAGCGCGTCCGGATGGCGTCGAGCCAGCCTTGGTCGAGGAGGCGTTGAAACAGCGCGCGGCTTTGCGGCTGCAGCAGGGCATCTTTCGCATAGGACGTGGTCGGATAGATGTCGCGATCGGTCGGCACGACATTAAAGTCGCCCGCCAGCACCACCGGGATGCCTGCGCGATAGAGCTCCGCGGCATGCGCCGCCAGCCGCTTCATCCAAGCGAGCTTGTACGCGAATTTGGGACCGGGCTGCGGATTGCCGTTCGGCGCGTAGAGCGACGTGATGAGCACGCCGCGCACGGCTGCCTCGATGTAGCGGCTCTCTGCGTCGGCGCCGTCGCCCGGCAGCTCGGCGCGCGTGAGAATGGG
>DASQXF010000058.1:0-3094 GCA_035639895.1 Xanthobacteraceae bacterium | reverse complement strand
GCTCCGTCACCCTCTCCCCTTGCGGGAGAGGGTGGAGGCAAGCGCAGGCGAGCGTCCGGGTGAGGGGTTGCGCGCAACTGAACCCCTTACCCGGCTCGCGCCTTCGGCGCTCGCCACCCTCTCCCGCAAGGGGAGAGGGTGACGGAGCGCGCCGCTTACGCGAAGATCGACGGCGTGAATCGTGATGCTCAATACTACGTTCGCCCGTAAACCGGCACGACTGCGCCGCGGGTGACGCGGTTCTCCGGCGATGCGAGAAACAGAATCGTCGCCGCCACCTCCTCGACCTTCGCCCAGGCGGCATGGTCCGCCTTCGGCATGGCCCGCCGGTTTGCCGGCGTATCCATCGTCGAAGGCGCGATCGCGTTGACGAGAATGCCTGCATTCACGGCCTCTTCGGCCAAGGCCACGGTGAGCGCCGCGACCGCCGCCTTGCTGGCGGTGTAGGCAGCCATGCCGGCGCCCGCGCGCCATTCGAGCGCCGGGCGCGTCGACACATTGACGATGCGCCCGCCTGTGCCGGCTGCTGTCATCGCCTTGACCGCGCCTTGACAACACAGGAAAGCGGTGACGAAGTTGATCTCGATTTGCTTCATCAAATCGGCCTTGGTCGTCTCCGCGACGGGCGCCATGGCAAAACCGCCGACGAGGTGGATCGAAGCCCAGAGTCCCGGCACGCCGGCGTAAAGCTTGGCGACGGCAGCCTCCTGGGCCAAATTGATATCGGCGATGAGTTCGACTTTGGCGTGATCGCGCAAGGGAAAGCGATCGGCTTCCGCGCGGTCGATATAGGGCACGTGGCAGACGGCGCCGCGCTCGATCAGCGCGCCGACCGTCGCGGTGCCGAGCGCGCCGGTCCCGCCGGTGACGACGATGTGACGGTCGCGATAATCCATCGGGCCCTCCCGTTGCTGGCAAACGCAGTCGCATCATTGATCATCGGTCGATCCATGCAAGATCAATCGTGAGCCCGCGATCTTGAGCCGGCTTGTCCGGCGCGCCATGCTCGGCAATCGCAGCATGGAATCGGCAGGCATGTTCGATCTCGCGATCGTCGGTGGCGGCATCAATGGCGCCGGGATTGCCCGCGACGCCGCCGGCCGGGGCTTGCGCGTCTTGCTGGTCGAGCAGAACGATCTCGCCTCCGGCACCTCGTCCGCCTCGACCAAGCTCATCCATGGGGGTCTGCGCTATCTCGAGCACGGATGGCTGCGGCTCGTGCGCGAGGCCCTGAGCGAGCGCGAAGTGATGTTGCGCATGGCGCCGCACCTGATCCGGCCCATGCGCTTCGTACTGCCGAGCGAGCCCGGCATGCGCCCAGCATGGATGCTGCGCCTCGGGTTATTCGTCTATGACCACCTCGGCGGGCGGCAACACCTTCCGCCGGCGCGCGCCATCGAGCTCGCAAATGGCCCGCTCGGCGCGCCGCTCAAGCAGCGTTACGAGCGCGGCTTCGAATATTCGGATTGCTTTGCCGACGACTCCCGGCTCGTGGTGCTAACCGCCGTTGACGCCGCCGAGCGCGGCGCCGTGATCCGCACCCGCACGCGCTGCATCAGGGCGGAGCGCGGCGCGGCATGGCTCTTGGTGCTCGACACCCGGGGCCGTCGCGACGTCGCGAGCGCGCGAGTCCTCGTCAACGCCACGGGCCCTTGGCTCAAGATGTTCGCCACGAGCGTGCTCGGCGATGCCGCTTCGCTGCCCGCTCGGCTCGACAAGGGCAGCCACATCGTGGTGCGGCGGCTGTTCGATCACGACCGCGGTTACATCGTCCAGAACCCGGACCGGCGAGTCGTATTCGCGCTGCCATTCGAGCGGGATTTCACGCTGATCGGGACGACGGACCAGCCGTTTATGGGAGACCCGAGTAGCGTCGCACCTAGCGCCGACGAAATTTCTTATTTGTGCAACGTCGCCAACGCGCACTTTCGCCAGCGGTTGAGCCCCACCGACGTGGTCTGGTCGTTCGCCGGGGTTCGCTCGCTTTATGACGACGGCTCCAAAAGGGCGCAGGACGTAAGCCGGGATTATGTTTTGAGCCTCGACGAACGGGGAGCTCCGCTGCTCACCGTTTACGGCGGCAAAATCACGACCTACCGGCGCCTCGCCGAACAGGCGATCGACCGCATTGCGCATATCGTCAAGGCCGGACCGGCATGGACCAAGGGATCGCATCTGCCCGGCGGGGATTTCTCTTGCGACAAGCTGGCTGCGCTCGTCGCGCACACGCGCAAATCGCGACCATTTCTCAACGAGGAGCACGCGTTGCGCCTGGTGCGTGCTTATGGCACTCGCGTCGAGCGCGTGCTCGGGCCTGCGCGGAGCTTCGAAGACCTGGGGCCCTGCATCGGCGTCGACCTCACGGCTGCGGAGTTGCGCTATCTGGTGGAGCAGGAATGGGCGCAGACCGCAGACGACGTGCTGTGGCGGCGCACGAAGCTGGGCTTGCGTTTTGCGCCCGCAGAACGCGCACGATTGGCGAATGTCATGGCCGGCATGGTCACCGGAGGATGAGCCATGACCGCATAGGCGGTCGACCGATCAGCGGCCCATGTGATACGTGAAAATCGGCGCCGCACCCCGTCGGTCACGGCATCGCAGGTGAAACGAATTTGCCCGATTACCTCCTCGCCATCGACCAGGGTACGACGTCTACGCGCGCGATCTTGTTCGATGCCGCGCTGTCGCCGGTCGCGAGCGCGCAGCAGGAATTTGCGCAATTTTATCCGGCCTCAGGCTGGGTCGAGCACGATGTCGAAGACATCTGGTCGACGGTCCTCGCAACCGTGCGCGCGGCGATCGCGCGGGCGGGGGCCGACGCCAAAGATATCGCCGGCATCGGCATTACCAATCAGCGCGAGACGGTGATCGTGTGGGAGCGGGCGACGGGCCGCCCGATCCACAAAGCCATCGTATGGCAGGATCGGCGCACGGCGGATGCGTGCGCCGCGCTGCGGCAGGCCGGACATGAGGCGACGATCGCGGCGCGCACCGGCCTCGTGCTCGATCCGTATTTTTCCGCGACCAAGATCGCTTGGCTGCTCGATCACGTCGGGGGCGCGCGGGCGGCCGCGCAGGATGGCCGGCTCGCCTT
>DASQXF010000057.1:0-2248 GCA_035639895.1 Xanthobacteraceae bacterium | reverse complement strand
CTCGACTACCGCGTACCGACTATCCAGGACTCGCCGCCAATCGAGGTGGGCATCATCGAGAGCAACGATCCGCACGGTCCGTTCGGCGCCAAGGAGGCGGGGGAGGGCTCGCTCGCGGCGTTCCTGCCGGCGCTGACCAACGCCATCGCCGACGCCATCGGGGTGCGGTTCCATGCGTTGCCGGTGACGCCCGACCGCGTGTTCGCCGCGCTGGAGAAACGCCGCCGCGCGGGTAAGGGAAATGGCGAAAGCGCCGACGGCGCGACTGCATGATGTATCGGACGATTGGCCGACCTCTCCGATGTCATCCCCACGGACACGATGACCCATCTTCCAAAGGCCGGTGATTTATGGGTCCCTGCGTTCGCGGGGACGACGTCAAACTAGCGGGATCCGCTAATGGACGCGCTGCCGGAGTTTGCATTGGTGCGGGCGCGGTCGCTCGAGGAGGTGATCAGCGCGCGCGCAAGTCATCCCGACAGTCGCCTCCTCGGCGGCGGCACTGATCTCGTGGTCAATATCCGGCGCGGCATTGTTGCTCCGCCGCTGCTCATCGATGTCAACAGCGTGGCAGAGCTGCGCGCGATCAGCGCCGATGCGCGTTCGCTCGAAATTGGCGCCGCGGTCAAGCTCGCCGAACTCGCCGCGCATGACGAGGTGGTGCGGCACTATCCAGTGCTGGCGCAAGCGGCCGGCTGCATCGCCGGGCCGACCCATCGCAACATGGGAACGGTGGGCGGCAATCTCTGCCTCGATACCCGCTGCTTGTTCTATAATCAGAGCGAATGGTGGCGCACTGCCAACCACCATTGCCTCAAGACCACCGGCGATATCTGTCACGTCGCGCCGAAAAGCCGGGGCGTCTGTTTCGCCACCTTCAGCGGCGATCTCGCGCCCGCCTTATTGACGCTCAACGCCGAAGTCGACCTCGCCGGACCCGCGGGCAAACGCACGATCTCGCTGGAAAACTTGTACATCGGCTATGCGCGGCAGGATCGACCGATCACCGAAACCGAGGGCGATGGCAAAATTTATCTGTCGCTGCGTCCGGGCGAGTTCGTCACCGTGGTGCGGGCGCGCAATACGCCGGGGCTGCGCTCTGCTTACGACAAGATTCGCATCCGCCGTTCGATCGAATATCCCGTGACCGGGGTGGCGGTGGCGCTCCGCCGCGAGGGTGACCTGCTTGCCGACCTGCGGGTCGCCTTTACCGGCACCAATCCACGCCCGGTGCTGCTCAAAGGCACGGCGGAACTGTGCGGCGGGCCGCTTGATGCGCGCGTGTTTAAGGGGCTCGACGCGCTCGTGCGGGACCAGATCATGTCGATGAAGACGACGTTCACCCCCGGCCATTACCGCCGCCGCGTCGCCGGCGTGCTGGCGCAACGTCTCCTGGCAAAGTTGTTCGCGCCGTGAGGTAGGGACGAACCACCCCGGTTCGGCCCGCACGCGGGACCAGAGGCACGGGCCGCGGCAAAGCGGGCCAAATTATAGGCTTCTGCGGTGCAATAAGCCCCCCATTGAACCAATTTGCCCCTGCCTGCGACTAAATACTGGCAGCCATGGGGTTGGCACATGTGGGGGTCCAAGTTGCGTTTGCGGCGTTCACGGTCTCGAGGCTCGTCCATCCTGGCCGTGGTCGGCGGCTGCCTCGGCGTCTACGCGGTTTTTGCGGTCGCCTTCCATTGGCTGGTCGAGCCCACGGTTAAGAGCCAGACGGTCGTCCCGTATGAGCCCTCGCTCGCACGGGCTGTGCAGTCCCCGGCTACATCGTTTGTGACGCCCGCACGCCCAGACCTGCCGTCGCGCGTGACCTCGAAGCCGCCGGCGTCAGCCACGCCCGCGGCACCGGCATCGAAATCCACGGAGCCCACCCGTTCCGAGCCGCCGTCGCGTGTCCCGCCGCCACCGATGGCCGTCACTGCCGCCGCCCCCAAGCCCACGGTGGAGAGCGCCCGCGCCGAGGCGCGTGTCCCGCCACCAATGATGACGACAGCAAAGCCCGCGGAGACGGCGCAATCCACGGCTCCATCGAGCGCGGCGGCAGAGCCGACCATGACCACCGCGGGGCCGGCGCCGATGGAAACCTCAGAACAGCCGTCGCTGGTCGCATCGGAATCGGCCGCGTCAAGCGCGGCGGCGGCGTCGGCGGGAGTCGCTCCCGCGCCGAAAAAGAAGAAGGTGGCGCGCAAAACGCCTCGGCATGACCGGTCTAGAGACGTGTGGAATCCGATGAACTTCTTCGCCT
>DASQXF010000056.1:0-2787 GCA_035639895.1 Xanthobacteraceae bacterium | reverse complement strand
TTGATCCCGGCGATGGCGGCCAAGGTCAAGCTCTCCTGGTTTGACAAGATAACCTATCGGTTCGTTCTCATTCCCTTCGTGCGCAAGCGCCTGCTCGAACAGGGCGAGGACTTGGCTTGGGCGAAACGCCGTCCGGCCTGGGGACCGGGCCGGATCGATCCTTTCAACCCGGTCAAGTTCGGGATGTTGCATCTTGCCGACGACGAAACGATCGGCAACAGCGACATGCAGGCCATCTGGAATCTGGACGCACGCGAGCGAATTCGTGCGCATGCGCCGTTGCATTGGGACGGCCTGAACAATTCGGTGCGGGAGGTGGTGATCAGTTCGGCGCTCGGTGACGGCACCGTCGCGCGCGAGTTCAACTTGCCGGCAATGGAGCGCATCGAACGCTTCCTGCGCGCTTTGCCTCCACCGCCGTCGCCGCATCGGCCCGACCCTGCGGCCGTCGAGCGCGGCAAGGCAGTTTTCGCGGCTAACTGCGCCGAGTGCCACGCTCCCGACGGCAGCCGCACGCTCGGCGTGATTCCCGTCGCCGAGGTCGGTACCGATATCAACCGATCTCACATGTGGACCGAGCTCGCCCGCGATACCTACAACAATTTCCGCGAAGGCCGCGACTGGGGCTTCAAATCGTTCCGCAAAATCCCAGGTTACGTAGCAGAGCCGCTCGGTGGACTTTGGCTCAATGGGCCGTATCTGCACAACGGTTCAGTGCCGACGCTGCGTGATTTGCTGGAATCGCCGGCACAAAGGCCGTCCGCGTTCGTTCGCGGCCTCGACGTTCTGGATGGCCGCAATGGCGGCTTCGTCGCGCCGTCTTGCGATCCGCGCGAGCAGCCGCCGGAAGGCTTCTGCTTCGATACGCGGCTCGTCGGCAACAGCAATGTTGGCCACGTCTACGGCACGACGCTCTCGGCGTCCGACAAAAACGATCTCTTGGCCTATCTGCTCACTCTCTGACGCGACGGAGAACTCATGACGGATGCCTTGACGGTTGGTTGGACTAGGGCGCAGGCGGCAACGGCGCGCACCGCGTACCGCCGGCTGCTGGCTTTCACTCTTATCGTGCAGACGGTGGTTGGCCTCATCGCCATTATCGTGCCGGTTTGGCTTGCGCGGCAAGCCGACCTGCCAGGCCCGCCATCATCCGGCTGGGTGCAGCTCTGGGGGATCATGCTGCTGATCACGGCGATGCTGTATCTGCCGGGCTGCATCGAACCGGTCCACGTGCGGTGGCCGAACATCGTCGGCATCGTCGCGCGCTTCACACTCGCGGTGGTCTATGTCCTTCTCGGCCGAGGGCTGCGGTGGTTTGCGCTCTACGAATTGGTGTTCGCGGTCGCGCTGGCTTGGAGCTATCGCCGGCTGCTGCGCGCCGAACTCATGTCGCGCCCGTAACGAGCGCAGAGCGGGTCCGAGTCCCTAGCGCGATGAAAGGTGGAAGCGGCGGTCATCAAGGAGTCAATCATGTTCGCTTATTCCGATCCGACAGGAACCGGCTTTCTGCAGCAAGTCGGCGCCCTGGAAATCTATCGCGAGGCCGCCGACCGGCTGCATCACTTGTTTCATTCCGAGCGAGACTCCGCTTTCACGCTGCGTGAAGCATTCGATGAGCTTGCCGCCGGCACGAGGGCCGAAACCGGTACCGTAGAGTGGAAGGCATTTCCGGTTACCGCCGGAGAGCCGCCGGCGACCATCGACGGCGACCGTTTTCGCCTGCAGGACGAATATGTGGAGTGGCGCGTCGAGAAGCGTGCGGACGGGTCACTCGCCGCCGTGACCTTCATCACGGAATTCACCGAATACTATGAGGCGCTCGCGCAAGCCGGCGCCGCGGCGCTCAAGGAAGAGGTCAAGCGGCTCAATCTGGGGGCGAATGCAACCGACCGCGAGCTTTTCGGGGATAACTTCGATCCCGATGCGGCGAGCCCGCGTGCGCGGGCGGCTCGGTTCGTCCGCCACTTGCGACGCAACCCTTGGAACAACGGCGAACGCGGAATTCTCTGCTTGACGCATGGCTCCAACACGATGGGGGCATTGTTCGGGCTGCTCGGCGCGTGCGGCGTCCCAAAGAATGTCGATCCAACCGCGATGTGCGGCAGCGTCGGTGACGCGTGCGTACCGGGGCGCAATTCGGATCCGGCCGTGTGCAGCACGGCGCAAAGATTGGCAGGCGGCAACCGTTCGTTCGCGCCGCAGGATCCGTGCGGGATCCGGATCGAGGGCCTCGATCGTGCCGGCCGATGGACGATCGATGGTCAGGTTGTCGACATCAATGATCCCGCCAGTAATCGAGGGTTGTGGACTATCTTGCGCAATGGGCGTCGCGCCGTGTTCAAATTTCAGGGCGACGTGCGACTCGATGGTGCGAGGATCGAAACGGGAGCGCAATTGGCCACTCAGCTCACTGTCGCCGCCGCGCTCATACACGCACCGAATGCCGCGCTTCCGGAGTGGGCCCGCCCTGGAAACGAACCGGTGCGAGCTCCCATTGCGTAACGGACATCCAAGGAGGCCGACGTGAAAACGCAGAAAATCGCTTTGCTTGCCGCGGGTCTCACAACTCTCGCCGGGCCCGGCTTGGCGCAGACAACGCAAGTCTTTTCGTCGAAGGTGGTCAACGGACAAGTCGTTGTCGCGCCGCTATCGGCGGAGGAGAAGGAGCGCCTGCAGGATCCGGTTTTCCGGCTGGTTTTGGCGCAGCGGCCCGATGAAATCAGGCTGGCCAAAATCGAGGAGATGATACAGCCCGACCGGACCAAGCGGCGAATTTTTGTCGTCGAT
>DASQXF010000055.1:0-2015 GCA_035639895.1 Xanthobacteraceae bacterium | reverse complement strand
TAGCCAACGAGACGAACGCGCTGGCCCACGCGTTGCACGTGCCGGTCGACCCGCCGCTCCGGGATTGACGGGCCGGCAGGGGCATCGGCGATACGCGAGACGCGTCGCCGGCCCGATCAGCTAGTCGTCTGTGAAAAACCGGGATTTCAGAACGCGGTCCGTGTTGCCGATGCACGCCCGGGCGGGGCGAGTATCGCAACAAGCCAGCTGACGACGAGCACAAGGAGTTCGGCGAGCCAGCGGCGGAGGAGCCGGAGGTTGTGGCCAGCGCCGGCGAGCACGGCGTTGATCGCATCGCCCGCGGTGCCGAGCAGGAAGTTGCGGCCGAGGAGACCATCCACCTTCGTGTGCCCGATCACCGGCTCGATCCCATTCCGGCGCCGCAGCTCGCGGCGGATCGTTGGCGTGAGGCCGCGCTTCTGCCGGCTCATGAAGACGCGGGCGCGATCGGCATCGTGCCCGCGGTAGCCGCGATCGACATAGGCGCGCTCGATTGCGACCCCGGTGAGCCGCTCGGTCTGCGCGATCTGCGCCGCCAACGTGTGCCCGTCAAACGGATTGCCCGGCAGCGCACGAATGCCGACGACGAACTGCCCGCCCGGCGCTCGCGCGTTCGTCGTCGCCACCGAGACTTTGACGCCAAACTCGAAGCGGGCGTGTGGTTTGCCTTTCCCGATGCACTCGACCTCCGGCGCGTGCAAGGAGTACAGCTTGTTCTTGTCCGTGCGGCGTTGCTGCAGCAGCCGGGTGACGCGCGCGAGTGGCTCGGCGAAGACGGCCTCGATCTCGCGCGCGCCGGCGATCTTGCGCCCGATGTCTCGGGCCACGCGGCCGAGCCAAGTGCGCAGCCGCCGGACCTGCCGCTCGGCTTGGCGCGGCCGGCCCGAGTACATCAGTTTTGCCGCTTCCATTTTTGCCCAGCGGGCAACCCGCACATAGGACTGTCGCAAGCGGACGCCGTGCCGACGCGCCAAGCGGCCGAGGATCTCAATGCCGCGATGGAGCAGCTTGCTGTCGGTCGGATGCGTCACCGCTTTCGGCTGCACGGTGGTGTCGATCGTCACCCGCTTCAGATGCTTGTCGTCGACTGCCCCACCGCGCTGTGCCGCCGCCACGCTCTCGGCGAGAAGTTCTTCCATGTGCTCCGGGCCGATGCGTTGGCGCCAGCGCGTCATCGATGAGCGATCCAGTGGCAGCCGGTGCTGGAAGTACGTCTCGCCACAGAAGAACTGCGCATAGGGGCTGTCGAGATAGCGCGCGCAGACCACCTCGTCGGAGAGCCCGTCCATGTGCTTGAGCAGATGCAGCCCGACCATCAAGCGCGTCGGCAGACCGGGGCGGCCGATCCGGTCGGTGTAGAGCGCGCCGCACGCCGCGTCGAAGCGATCCCAGTCGATCAGCTTCGCAAGCCGGACCAGCGGATGGCGCGGGTCGATGAGGTTCTCCAGCCTCGAGCGGAACAGCTCGAGATCGTCGCTCCCTGTGGGCTCCTTCGGCCGCATCGGCAACTCCTCGTCGGCGACACCACTGATCGAATCACCTCATCCCGCCGCCCGCAACCGCAAACACGTTTTGCAGGCTTTTGATCGCCAAACTCATCTTCGCTTGCAAAACCGAATACTTCAGAGCACTGCCATCGCGTTGAAGCTCTCGGCCTCGAGCCGTTTCTCACGGCCGACTAGCTAAAGTGGTGACGATTGCGTGCTGCTCTGCCGGCAAGATCGAGTCACTGGTGCCGCAGCGACCTACGATCGGCCTGACAAACTGGTTCCAGCGCTGGCCAGCCATTGAGGTCTGCTATCTCCCTCCACCATCTGCTCTGGCGCAGGTAGCAGTCGATCAGCTCGGCCCCGAACTCGGCCTTGCCCGGGAACTTTGGGTTCCAGGCGCGGTCGAGTAGCTGGTCCACATATGCTCCATTTCCTGCATAGATCAGGTCAAGGACCGTCATGGTCATCTTCAGAGACCCAGGGACGTAATCCCATGCGTCATCTTTACGGATCTCGTCTGCCATG
>DASQXF010000054.1:0-2020 GCA_035639895.1 Xanthobacteraceae bacterium | reverse complement strand
GGGCGAGTCGCCTTTCCGGATATTCCGAGATTCTGATCGGGCAATGGCCGATACGCTGCGACCGCGCGATGCCAAAGACGTCGAGGCCGCGCTGCAGTCGGCGCTGGCCGCGGCCAAAACCGTGGAGATCGTCGGCCACGGGTCCAAACGCGCCATCGGCCGGCCGGCGCAAACCGACCTGACCCTCGATTTGTCCGGTCTCACCGGGGTGACCCTCTACGAACCGGAAGAGCTCGTGCTCTCGGCCAAAGCAGGGACGCCGCTTGCCGAGATCGAAGCGCTGCTTGCCGCCAACGGCCAGCAGCTCGCCTTCGAGCCGATGGACTATGCGGTCATCCTCGGCGGCCATGCCGGGCGCGGTACGATCGGCGGCGCGCTGGCGGCCAACATTTCCGGGCCGCGCCGGATCAAGGCCGGTGCTGCGCGCGATCATTTCCTCGGGCTGTCCGCGGTATCGGGCCGGGGCGAAAGCTTCAAATCCGGCGGCCGCGTGGTGAAGAACGTCACCGGCTACGACCTCTGCAAGCTCATGGCGGGCTCCTGGGGTACCCTTGCCGCGATGACTGACGTGAGCATCAAAGTGCTGCCCCGTCCCGAGACCGAACAAACGCTGTTGATCCGCGGGCTCGAACCGGCGCAGGCGATCGTGGCCATGAGCAACGCCATGGGATCGTCCTGTGACGTGTCCGGGGCTGCGCACCTGCCGGAGGATATTGCTGCCCGCCTCCCGGCGCAGGAGATCGCCGGTGGCGCCGTCACGGCGCTGCGGCTCGAAGGTTTTTCCCCTTCGGTGGCCGCGCGCAAGGACGCGCTCGAGGCGCTGATGAAACCGTTCGGTGAGCTCGCCACAGCGGATGCGGCTCGCTCGCCCGCGCTATGGACCGCAATCCGCGATGTGACCCCATTCGCAGCTCATGCATCGACCCCTTCGCCGCGGGGAGACAAGCCGCCGCTCTGGCGCATCTCGACGGCGCCGAGCTGCGCCGCCGAGCTCGCCGCAGCGATCGCAAGGTCCGCGCCGACGCGAGTGTTCTACGATTGGGCGGGCGGCCTGATCTGGCTGACCGTCGAGGCGGACGACGACGCCGGTGCGGCGCACGTCCAGCGCGCGGTACGTGCCTTCGGAGGACATGCGACACTTATTCGCGCGCCGGCTTCGGTGCGGGCCGCAATTGATGTCTTCGCGCCGCAGGATCGCGCGCTTGCCGCATTGACCAAGCGGGTCAAGGAAAGCTTCGATCCCCAAGGCGTGCTCAACCCGGGACGGATGTGGGCCGGGGTGTAATCCGATGCAGACGAGCTTTACGCTGGCGCAGCTTGCCGACCCGAATACCGCGGAAGCGGACCGCATCCTGCGCAGTTGCGTGCATTGCGGCTTCTGCACCGCGACCTGTCCGACCTACGTGCTGCTCGGCGACGAGCTCGATTCCCCGCGCGGGCGCATCTACCTGATCAAGGACATGCTGGAGAACGAGCGGCCGGCAACCGCCGATGTCGTCAAGCACATCGACCGCTGCCTCTCCTGCCTGGCCTGCATGACGACCTGCCCGTCGGGCGTGCATTACATGCACCTCGTGGATCATGCTCGTGTTCACATCGAGAACACTTACACCCGGCCTCGCATCGATCGCTTGTTGCGTACATTCCTCGCCCGCGTGCTGCCGAACAACCGCTTGCTGCGCCGGGCGCTTGGCGCGGCGCGCTTGGGCAGGCCGTTCGCCGGCCTGCTTGCTGCGATAGGACTGAGGCCGCTGGCGGCGATGCTGCGATTGGCGCCCGCGCGGCTCCCTGCGTCCGGGGCAGGACAAGGGAGACGCCGCTTCCCGCCAGCTGGCCCCCGTCGCGGCCGGGTGGCGCTGTTGACCGGCTGCGTCAGCCCGGTCATTGCCCCCTCAATCAACGCCGCCGCCATGCGCGTCCTCACCCGGCATGGCATCGAGGTGGTGGTGGCGGATGAGGGCTGCTGCGGTTCGCTCGTCCACCATATGGGCCGCGAAGAAGAGGCACGCTCCGCAGCCCG
>DASQXF010000053.1:0-8162 GCA_035639895.1 Xanthobacteraceae bacterium | reverse complement strand
CGACAGGTTCCTCCGCATTGCCGAGAAAAAGCAAGATAAGTTAAGCACTTCGCAAGGTTCTTGGGTTGGCCTGGCGACCCGGCTGGTTAAACTGCGATCAACCCGTTAGGTTACCGCCCCCATCCGTCGGAGTCTCCCGTGTCTCAACCCTCCAAGAGCCCGCTCCTCGACCTCGTCAAGACGCCGGCCGATCTGCGCCGCTTGGAGGTGAGCCAACTACGCCAACTCGCTGACGAACTGCGGCAAGAGACGATCGACGCGGTAGCGGTCACCGGCGGCCATCTCGGCGCCGGCCTCGGGGTTATCGAGCTGACGGTCGCCCTCCACTACGTGTTCAATACCCCGGAGGACCGCCTGGTTTGGGACGTGGGCCATCAGGCATACCCCCATAAAATCCTCACGGGCCGGCGCGATCGCATCCGAACCTTGCGGCAGGGCGGCGGACTTTCCGGCTTCACCAAACGTGCCGAGAGCGAATACGACCCCTTCGGCGCGGCGCACTCCTCTACGTCGATCTCGTCCGGGCTGGGCATGGCGGTCGCTCGCGACCTCGCCGGCAAATCCAACAACGTGATCGCCGTGATCGGCGACGGCGCCATGTCCGCCGGCATGGCCTATGAGGCGATGAACAATGCCGGCGCCATGAACTCGCGCCTGATCGTTATCCTCAATGACAACGACATGTCGATTGCGCCGCCGGTCGGCGCGCTCTCAGCCTACCTTGCGCGTCTGGTGTCGGGGCGGACCTACCGATCGGTGCGCCATACCGTCAAGAAACTGGCCAAGCTGCTGCCGCCGTTCCTCGAGCAGCGCGCGCTTGCCATGGAGGAATACGCTCGCGGTCTCGTCACCGGCGGCACCTTGTTCGACGAGCTCGGATTCTTCTACGTCGGGCCCATCGATGGCCACAACATCGACCATCTCTTGCCCGTGCTCATAAACGTGCGGGACGCCAAGAACGGGCCGTTCCTCGTTCACGTCGTCACCAAAAAGGGCAAGGGCTACGAGCCGGCCGAGAAATCGGCTGACAAATATCACGGCGTCGTCAAGTTCGATGTGGCAACCGGTGCGCAGGCAAAGTCGAAAGCGGCTGCCCCCGCCTATACCAAGGTCTATGCACAAGCCCTCATCCAGGAAGCCAAGAAGGATGACAAGATCGTGGCCATTACGGCCGCGATGCCATCGGGAACCGGGCTTGATCTCTTCGCCAAGGAATTTCCCGATCGCTGCTTCGACGTCGGCATCGCCGAGCAGCACGGCGTGACCTTTGCCGCCGGGCTCGCGACCGAAGGCTTCAAGCCGTTCGCGACGATCTATTCGACCTTTCTGCAGCGCGCCTACGACCAGGTGGTGCACGACGTTGCGATCCAGTCCTTGCCGGTGCGTTTCGCGATGGATCGCGCCGGCCTCGTCGGAGCCGATGGTCCGACCCATGCTGGCGCCTTTGATGTGGCCTATCTCGGCTGCCTGCCGGGCTTCGTGGTCATGGCGGCGGCCGACGAAGCCGATCTTGTGCACATGGTTGCGACCGCTGCCGCGATCGATGACCGTCCGTCGGCGTTGCGCTATCCCCGCGGGGAAGGGATGGGCGTGCCATTACCGGCAGAAGGCAAGCCGCTCGAGATCGGGAAAGGACGCGTGCTGCGCGAGGGCACCAAAGTAGCGCTGTTCTCGTTCGGGGCGCGGCTGGCCGAGTGCTTCAAAGCAGCGGACGAGCTTGCCGCGCTCGGGCTTTCGACGACGGTTGCGGACGCTCGCTTCGCCAAGCCGCTTGATACCGACCTGCTTCTGCGCCTCGCCCGCGAGCATGAGGTCCTCATCACCATCGAGGAAGGTGCTATTGGCGGCTTTGCCGCTCACGTACTGCAGGCGCTTGCGGTCAACGGCGTGCTCGACGGCGGCCTCAAAGTGCGCAGCATGATGCTGCCCGACGTGTTCATAGATCAGGATTCGCCGGCAGCCATGTACGCCAAGGCCGGTCTCGACACCAAAGGCATTGTCACGACGGCGTTCGAGGCGCTCGGCCAAAATCTGCGGGGCGAAGCGGTAAAGATGGGACGCGGGTAAGGCCGTCCGCGCGACCGCTATTTCCCTTTGCGGGGGACTTTCTTCCCCTTCCGGCGGGCTTCCGAGAGGCCGATTGCGATGGCCTGCTTGCGGCTTTTCACCTTTTTTCCGCTTCTACCGCTCTTGAGGGTCCCGCGTTTGCGCTTGCGCATTGCGCCCCGGACGTCCTTCGAAGCGCTGCGCGAATATCGTCGTGCCATGATTCAACTCCGTACTGATCCAAGCTCGGCTCGCACCCGCTCTCGCGTCACTACGAACCGAGGAAATAACAGCCAAACGTCGTTATTTGTTCCGGCACGCATACACGCGGCCTCGTTACCGTGGCGCCGCTCGTTTTGGGGCGATGACGACACATGACTCGCCGCATGCGCGTCGATCGGCTGCTCGTGGAGCGCGGGCTGTTCGAAAGCCGCGCCAAGGCGCAAGCGGCCATTGCCGCCGGCCGCGTGTGCGCCGATGAGCTTCGCGTCCACAGGCCATCAGAGGAAATTTCCGCCGATGCGGTGCTGCGCGCCGAGCCTGCGCATCCTTACGTGTCGCGTGGCGGGTTAAAACTCGCGGCGGCCCTCGACTGCTTCCGGTCCAATCCCATATTCGACCCCCGCGGCCGCGTCTGCCTCGATGTCGGCGCCTCGACCGGCGGATTTACTGAAGTTCTGCTCGCACGCGGCGCCCGGCGAATCTATGCGGTGGATGTCGGTCGCGGCCAACTGCATCGGAGCCTACGCGCGCGAACGGAGGTCCTATCGATGGAAGGGACGGACATCCGCCTTCTCGATCCGGGGCGACTCGCCGAGCGTCCCGACTTCCTCGTCATCGACGTGAGCTTCATCTCGCTCAAGCTCGTGCTGCCGGCGGCGCTCGCACTGACGCGGACCCCGGCGTGCCTGCTTGCTCTAATCAAGCCGCAATTCGAAGCCGGCCGACGTCACGTGAAAAAAGGAATCGTACGCGATCCGCTCGTTCACACCGCGGTCTGCGACGATATCGCCGCCTTCGTTAGGTCGCGCAGTTGGCACGTCGTGGGCTTCATCCCTTCAGCCATCCCCGGCAGCGACGGTAATCGCGAGTTCTTCATCGCGGCACATTGCAGCTGACACGCCCGCCTGTTGCGCCTTTGTGTTGCCATAGCATCCGTTATGGTGCCGCGCCATGACGATGGAAACCATCACCGCGGCGACACCGGCAGCGCCGCTCGAGCGCGCAGTTTGGCGTGCCGAAATCATCGAAACGGTGAAGCTCGCGTGGCCCATCGCGCTGACCCAGCTCGGTCAGATCGCCATGATGACGACCGACCTCGCACTCATCGGGCGGCTGGGCGACGACGCCATCGCGGCCGTCGGCTTGGCACACCTGATTCTATTCGTCGGATTCGTGCTTGGCATGGGACCAGTTTCCGCGGTCGCACCACTCGCGGCGCAGGCCTTCGGCGGACGCAAACCTCGCATGGTCCGCCGTTCGCTGCGTGTGGGACTTTGGGCCGCCGTGATGCTCGGCGTTCCCATCAATGTCGTGCAGCTTTGGGGCGAGCACATTCTCACCACCACCGGCCAGTCATTTGAAGCGGCGGCGCTCGCCGCCCGCTATCTGACCGGATTGGCATGGTCGATGATACCGGCCTGGTGCTTCATCGCGCTGCGCAACTTCATGGGCGCAGTCAATCGTCCGGAGCCGGCGTTGTGGATCACGCTTGCTGCCATCCCCGTCAACGGACTGCTGGCTTATGTCCTGATCAACGGCGCGTTGGGCGTGCCGCGCCTTGATCTGCTCGGCGCCGGGCTCGCGACCACATTGGTTAATGTTGCCATGTGCGTCGTTGCGATCTGGATTTGCTACACCTGCCGCCCGTTCAAGAAGTATCGCGTTCTCGGGCGATTTTGGCAGGCGGACTGGGAGCTGATGCGGACGTTAATTGCGATCGGATTGCCGATCTCCGGCGCCCTCATGCTCGAATGGGGGCTCTTTTCTTCGGCTGCGCTCCTGATGGGCTGGATCGGCACGACTGCGCTCGCCGCCCATCAGATCGCGCTGCAAGTCGCGACCATTCTGTTCATGGTTCCGTTCGGCATCTCGCTCGCTGCGACGGTTCGCGTTGGACACGCGGTCGGCCGCGGCGACCCGGTCGCAGCCCGCAGGGCCGGCTTCGGTGCGATCGCGTTGGGGGCTGCCCTCATGGTGGCAATGACCACTCTCGTGGTCGCGTTCCGTGAGGTGATCCCTCTGCTTTTCCTCGGCGATGATGCAGCCCGAAACGCCCAGACGGCGCGGCTTGCCGCCATGCTGCTGCTCATCGGTGCGAGCTTCTTCGTCACCGACGGAGTGCAAGGAATCGCCGCCGGTGCATTGCGCGGGCTTAACGATACCCGCGTGCCGATGTGGTTTGCCGCGGTCAGCTTCTGGCTGATCGGCTTCACCTGCGCCTACGGACTGGCGTTCCCGGGTGGCTTGGGCGCAGTCGGAATTTGGATCGGCTTCTCCATCGCCGTCGCGACGTTTGCCGCACTGCTCGTTTGCCGGTTTCACGTACTGACGTTATCGGGCCACGGACCACGAACCACGAAGGACAGATAGGCGGAGGTTCATTCGTTCTCTGTCCGGTCTAGACGCATGTCCGATCGCCGACTATCGAAAATCCATGGTGGAGCGGCTAGTGATTAACCGGCTGGGCTCACGCGGCGACGGCGTCGCCGATACCGAAGCGGGCCCCGTCTACGTACCCTATGCGCTGCCGGGCGAGGCCGCCGAGGTCGAACCTTGGCCCGGCCACGCCGACCGCCGCCATCTCATGAAGCTCGACGTGGCCAGCGCCGAGCGTATTACGCCGATCTGCCCGCATTTCGGGGTTTGCGGCGGCTGCGCACTTCAGCATCTGGCGACGGCGCGCTATCGCGATTGGAAACGCGCTCTGGTCGTCGCCGCCCTCCAGCGAGCCGGAATCGACGTGCCCGTCGATGACTTGATCGACGCCCATGGCGAGGGACGCCGGCGCGCCGTATTCCACGCCCGGCGCAGCGCGCGTGACGTGCTCGAGGTCGGGTTTGCCGCGCTCAGGGCCCACCACGTCGTCGCGATCGACCGCTGCCCCATCCTTGCGCCAGCGCTCACTGGAGCGATCGAGACGGGCTGGGACATTGCCGAAGTGCTCGCGTCGACGCGCAAGCCGCTCGACATTCAGGTCACCGCGACCGATGTCGGCCTCGATGTCGACGTGCGCGGGTCTGGCCCACTGACGGCACCGAAGACGATGGCTCTTGCCCGCGTTGCGGACCGCCGGAATCTCGCTCGGCTGACGCGCCATGGCGAGATTGTCGCGCAGTGCACGCCACCTACGCTCACCATCGGCCCCGCCCAGGTCCTGCTTCCAGCGGGCGCGTTCCTACAAGCGACGAGTGCCGGCGAAGCCATTTTGGCGCAGCGGGTGGTGGCGTACTGCGAGGGCGCCGCAACAGTGGCCGACCTGTTCTGCGGTGTGGGACCGTTCGCGCTACGCCTTGCCGAGCGCGCCAAAGTCACCGCGGTCGACAACGACGAGGACGCGATCGCAGCCCTGCGACGCGCTGCGGCCGGAACACCCGGCCTCAAGCCGGTCGCGATCCAGCCGCGCGACTTGTTTCGCCGCCCCCTCGCGCGAACCGAACTCAAGCAATTCGATGCGGTGGTATTCGATCCGCCGCGGCAAGGCGCCGAGGCGCAGGCGCGCGAGCTCGCGGCATGCGCCGTACCGACGGTGGTCGCCGTCTCCTGCAATCCCACGACCTTCGCGCGCGACGCCCGCCTGCTCGTGGACGGCGGCTACCGTCTCGTGCAGGTGGCGCCGATCGATCAATTCCTCTTTTCGGCACACGTAGAAGTGGTTGCCCATTTTAGGAAGTAATCTGCCCAAAACTCGACCGTCGCTACGCGCCTGGAGCGAGGCACAGACCTACGGTTCAGCCAGCGCATATACGCTGCCAAAGACTCGAGCGAAGCGCTGCGCGCCATCGGTTCGTGAGAACCCTTGCCAGCACGACCCGCTAAGATGCACATTACGGAACTTGGAAACATTTCAAGCGTCAACGTGTACGATTCCCGGGCGCGATGCGGTCGCGCTGAAGAAGAGGAGCATGACGCCATGAAGATGAAGGAAATCGACATCCACGACTACGCGCGGCAGTTGCTGGATGCTCACGGCGACAAGGCCGTCGTCGAAGCCGCTCAAAAGGCTTGCACATTGGAACAGCAGGGCCAAACCGAACAGGCTGAGACTTGGCGGCACATTGAAGCGGCGCTGAAGCAGATGCGCGGCCCGCACGAAAGCTGAGCCATCCGCTTCTGGCCGCGAACGACTTTGCCGCCGTGACGCTAAACGGCAGGCTTATGGCTGGCCTTACGGCCGGCGGGAGAGATGCTTGCGCTGAACCGTTTGGGAAGACCTGATCAGCGCGTTGCAGCAGTGCTCCAAGAAACCGTCTCAGCGGGAGGAAGCTCATGGCTCTCAATTGCGCCACATCCCAAGACGTTCTTAAGGCGATCAAGGACAAGAACGTCCAAATGGTCGATTTGCGATTTACTGATTTGCCCGGCGTCTGGCAGCACTTTTCCGTCCCGCCAAGCGCTATCGATGCCGATGCTCTCGAGGAGGGCATCGGCTTCGACGGTTCCTCGATACGCGGGTTTCAAGAGATCCAGGAAAGCGACATGCTTGTCGTCCCGGATCCGGCGACCGCCTTCCTCGACCCCTTCACTACGGCCACAACCCTGGTGTTGATCTGCAACGTCAGGGATCCCGTCACCGGCCAAACCTATAGCCGCGACGCTCGCTACGTCGCCCAGAAAGCGGAGGCCTATCTCAAGAGTACCGGCGTCGGCGATGTCGCCTATTTCGGCCCGGAGGCGGAATTCTTCATCTTTAACGAGGTGCGCTACGGGCAGGGCATAAATTACGCCATGCACGAAATCGATTCAAAGGAAGGCACCTGGAACACAGGCACAAAGGAGGCCCCCAACCTGGGCCACAAGCCGCGCCAGAAGGAGGGATATTTTCCCGCTCCCCCCGTCGACAGCATGCAGGACCTGCGCAGCGAAATGGTGCTGACGATGGAGGCACTCGGCATCCAGATCGAGGCCCACCACCATGAGGTCGCGACCGCCGGCCAGGCGGAAATCGACATGCGCTTCACCAACCTCACGCGCATGGCCGACAACCTGATGATGTACAAATACGTGGTCAAGAACGTGGCCCGCAAGCACGGGATGACCGCGACCTTCATGCCCAAACCGCTGTTTGAAGACAACGCCTCGGGCATGCACGTTCATCAAAGCATCTGGAAGGGGAAGACCAACCTTTTCCATGGCACGCAATATGCCGAGTTAAGCGAGCTCGGCCGGTTTTATATCGGCGGATTGCTGAGACACGCCTGGGCACTGTGCGGGTTATGCGCGCCCACCACGAACTCGTATCGTCGTCTGGTGCCGGGCTACGAGGCGCCGATCAACCTGGTCTATTCACAGCGCAACCGCTCCGCCTGCTGCAGGATTCCGATGTACTCGCCCAACCCGCGGGCAAAGCGCGTCGAGTTTCGCTCGCCCGATCCGTCGTGCAACGGATATCTGGCATTCGCGGCAATGCTGATGGCGGGCCTCGACGGCATCCAGAATCGCATCGATCCGGGCAAGCCCATCGACAAGAACCTCTACGATTTGCCGCCGGCGGAGGCGAAGGAGGTAAAGTCGACCCCCGGTTCATTGGAGCAGGCGCTGGAGGCGCTCGAGGCCGATCACGCATTTCTGCTACGCGGCGATGTTTTCACCAAGGACGTGATCGAAACTTGGCTGAATTACAAGCGGGACAAAGAAATCGACGCCATTCGGCTGCGCCCGCATCCCTATGAGTTCCACCTTTATTACGATATTTAGCCGCGCTATCAGTGCTCGTACGCATTTGGGTGTAAGGGGCGGAGGGGCACGGTTTTTCATAAGTTCCCATATGCATCTCAGGATGGCACGAGCGTCGGTGCCATGCCGAACGATACGTGCGACTGGTCAACAAGGAGAGCCGAGTGAGTCAGTTGGTGGAATTTCTCTGCAAAGGCGACCATCCGATCGAAGCGACTCTG
>DASQXF010000052.1:0-2076 GCA_035639895.1 Xanthobacteraceae bacterium | reverse complement strand
ATTGCGACGCTTCGAGGCGGAGCGCCTGCCGATCGGACGGCGTATCATCGAGCGCGCGCGCCATCTCGGCGCCTACCTGCAGGCCACGCAGACCGCCGAGGAGCGTGCCCGCTCGCGGCGTCACAGCATTCCCGAAGCAGTCTTGGCCGAGACCGCCGTGCTCGACTTTCTGCAGGAATGAGCGGGAGTTCCCTTCGCGCCATACGCGATGCGCGCGGCACAATAGGTTCTGGTGTGATTGCTGTCCGGTTTCTCAGCGATGCGCGCGCGCCTTGCGCTGAGCCTCTTTCCGTCGCGACGATGCGTGCGCACGTTCTGCCTTGCCCACCCTGCGGCTTCCCTGGCGCGGTGGCCGCGCTTCATCCCGCTTCACGCCCGCCATCTTTTCCAGCACCGCGCACACCGCAGCGGTATCGTGCTCGGCGTGCCCGCTGCGCAAGGCTTTGTCATAGATCGGCGCCGTGGCGTCGAACATCGGGGTCGGGCAGCGCAGTGCTCGCGCGAATTCGCCGATCACCGCCATGTCCTTCTGCCAGACTGATATTTTCATGCTGGCGTCCTCGTAGCGGTCCCTCACCATCATCGGTGCCCGCAACTCGAACACGCGCGAATTGGCCGCGCCCGATCGCACCATATCGAACACGGTCTGCGCGTCGAGGCCGGCCTTCAGCCCGAGCACCATAGCCTCGGCGCTCGCGACATTGTTGATCGCGACAAGCAGGTTAGCGACGTATTTCATGCGGCTGCCGTTGCCGAACGCGCCGAGGTCGTGCGTCGCGCGCGCGAATGCAGCGAACAGCGGACGCAGCCGGCGGATCGCCTTGCGCTCGCCGCTCGCATAGATCACCAGATCCTTGGTCCTGGCCTGGGCGCCGGTGCCGCTTACCGGGCAATCCAGCATGATGTGGCCGGCCTTGCGCAGCGCGCGCTCGGCCTTGAGCTTATCGTCGATCGCGAACGTGCTGGCCTCGACGATGACCCGCGGGCCGACGCCGGCCGCAATGATGGCGTTCACCGTCGCCTCGAGCGCGGCCGGCTTGGGCAGGCTGGTGATGATGGTCTCGACCCCGGCGGCGAGCGCGTTCACATCGGACGCGATCTTGACGTCGGCGCGCGCCATGGCGCGCCGGCGCGTTTCATCGATGTCGTAGCCGGCCACATCCCAACCGGCAGTGACCAGGTTGCGCGCGAACGCGCCTCCCATGATGCCGAGCCCGACAATACCGACCTTGCGCTTCGCCATTGCCAGCCTCCCTTCGCCGTACACGCCGCGGCGGACGCTACACGGCGGCTTCGACTGCGTTCAAGCGCAATGTGCGTACCAGCGGCGGCTAGGACTATCTCACGCGCGTGCAATCCCGTATCGTCGCAACGACGAGCGCAATGAAGTGGCAATCCGGAAATGCTGTAGGAGGTAGGATGCAAATCGGGATCGGCGGAATCGGCAAAATGGGTGCAGCCATCGCGCAACGGCTGATCGAGGTCGGACACACGGTTACGGTCTGGAATCGCTCCGCCGAGAAAGTGAAGCCGGTCGCTGCTGCCGGGGCCGCGGTCGCCACCACGCCCGCCGAGCTTGCAAGCAGCAGCGAGGCCGTCATCACCATCCTCACCGACGCCGCCGCCATCGACTCGGTCTATACAGGGCCGTCCGGACTGCTCGCGCCCGGTGTGCACGGCAAGCTGTTCATCGAGATGAGCACGGTGCGACCGCAGACCGAGGTCGCGCTGGCGGGCAAAGTGCGCGCTAAGAGCGCCGCCTTGGTCGAGTGTCCGGTGGGCGGCTCGACCGGTCCGGCCCGTCAGGGCAAGCTGATCGGATTGATGGGGGCAGAGCCTGCTGACGCCGCACGCGCGCGACCGATCCTCGAACAGCTTTGCCGCCGACTCGAGCATTGCGGGCCGATCGGCGCGGGTTCGGTGATGAAGCTCACTATCAACATGCCGCTGATGATCTATTGGCAGGCGCTCGGCGAAGCACTCGCGCTCTGTCGCTCGCTTGGACTCGACCCGGCGCGGATTATGGACCTGCTGGCAGATACCTCCGGCGGCCCGAACGTGCTCAAGGTGCGCGGG
>DASQXF010000051.1:0-4276 GCA_035639895.1 Xanthobacteraceae bacterium | reverse complement strand
GGCGCGGTCCGCCGGGACGCTCGCCGCGCTGACGACTTCGCATTGGTTCTGGCCATGAGTTCCTCCCGTTTCGACCCATGCTAGCCGCTTTGCGAATGCGAGACCAATGAAGCCGACCCTTTTCCTGTCGGCGGCAAGACGCTAAAGGACACTTATATATCCCTATGCCGACGACGGTTCCGGAGCATCCAAGGCATGCCGCGCACCCTCTACGATAAGATCTGGGAAGACCATCTGGTGGATGAGCAGCCGGACGGCACCTGCCTCATCTACGTCGACCGGCACCTCGTGCACGAGGTGACGAGCCCGCAGGCGTTCGAGGGGCTGCGCCTGTCCGGCCGCAAGGTGCGTGCGCCGGAGAAGACGCTTTGCGTCGTCGACCACAATGTGCCGACCACCGACCGCAAGGCGCCCAATCCCGATCCCGAGAGCGCGGCGCAGATCGCGTATCTTGCCGAAAACGTGAAGCTGTTCGGGCTCGACTATTTCGACGAATTCGACAAGCGCCAAGGCATCGTCCACATCATCGGGCCGGAGCAGGGCTTCACACTCCCCGGCACGACGTTGGTTTGCGGCGACAGCCACACCGCGACCCACGGCGCGTTCGGCGCACTCGCCTACGGCATCGGCACCTCCGAAGTCGAGCACGTATTGGCGACGCAGACGCTGATCCTGGCCAAATCGAAGAACATGCGCGCCGTGGTCGACGGCAAGCTTCCCCCCGGCGTCACCGCCAAGGACATCATCCTCGCCATCATCGGCGAGATCGGCACCGCCGGTGCCACCGGCCACGCGCTCGAATATGCCGGCGAAGCGATCCGCGCGCTGTCCATGGAAGGGCGCATGACGGTCTGCAATATGTCGGTCGAGGCCGGCGCGAGAGCCGGCTTCATCGCCCCGGATGAGAAGGCGTTCACCTACCTCAAGGATCGGCCGCGCTCGCCGAAGGGCAAGCTCTGGGACGAGGCTATGCGCTACTGGGAGACGCTGCACTCGGAGGACGGCGCGCATTTCGATCGTGAGATCAGGCTGGATGCAGCCAAGCTTCCGCCGCTCGTCACCTGGGGCACGAGCCCCGAGCAAGTCGTCTCGGTGACCGGCCGCGTCCCGCGTCCCCACGATATCGCCGACGAGAACAAGCGCCGTGCTGCCGTCAATTCGCTCGCTTACATGGGGCTCGAGGGCGGCGAGAAGATCACCGATATCGCGCTCGACCGGGTTTTTATCGGCTCCTGCACCAACGCGCGCATCGAGGATTTGCGCGAAGTCGCGCGCGTGGTCGGCGGCAAGAGCGTCAAGCCGAGCGTCAAGGCGATGATCGTGCCGGGCTCCGGCCTGGTGAAGGAGCAGGCCGAGGCGGAAGGGCTCGACAAGGTCTTCCTAAAAGCCGGCTTCGAGTGGCGCGAGCCCGGCTGCTCCATGTGCCTCGCCATGAACCCCGACAAGCTCGCTCCCGGCGAGCGTTGCGCCTCGACCTCGAATCGAAATTTCGAGGGCCGCCAAGGCTACAAGGGTCGCACCCACCTCGTCTCGCCCGCGATGGCGGCGGCCGCCGCGATCGCCGGCCATTTCGTGGACGTGCGCGAGTGGCGCTAGGGCTGCATCAAGGACCGAGATCGCGCCCCGGCTGCCACCAGCAGCGCATCCTCGGAACGATGACCGTCCCGCTCGGCCGATTTTCCGTCACGAGCCAAGAGGCGCAATCGCGCACGTGACCCGGCCCTGGGTATTCGTAGGTGTAAGGCACCGGGTACGTCGTGGAATAGGTCCGGTAGGGATAGGCGGGCGTGACCCGAATGCGCGTGCGCGCGCGGCCCGTCTCACGATTGGACGGCGCGGAGAATGCCGGATTGCGCGGCGGCTCGGACGGGAACTGCGCGAAAGACTCGAGCGCCGAAGCAAGCACGGCCGCGCTTGCTACGATGATAACGGTTGTTGCCCGATTCATTTTTGCCCTCGCCCGCTGATGCCTCCTACGCTCGCCCATTGCAGCACGGCCGTCAACGTCCGTGCGGCGAAGACGGCAGTGCCTTGGCCGGCTTCGCGCGCTCGCCTAGAACTGAGATCATGGCCGATCCGACATTTGCCGATCCGCTCGCCTGGCGCACCGTGAAGGCTCCTTCGCTCGCGGAGCTTGAAATCCTTGCAGAGGAAGCTTTTCGCCGCTTGCCGCAGAAATTCCGCGCGCTCTGCGAGGGTCTCGTCATCCGGGTCGAGGATTTCCCCACCGAGGAGGTATTGGACGAGCTGGGCGCGGAATCGGAATTCGACGTGCTCGGCCTGTTCCACGGCGTCGGGCTGCCGTTTCGATCGGAAAGCGTCTCCGGACAAATGCCGAACATGGTGTGGCTCTATCGCCGCCCGATTCTCGACTACTGGGCCGAGCACGACGAGGCGTTGGGCGCGATCATCACCCATGTGCTGGTACACGAGATCGGCCACCATTTCGGCCTCTCCGACGATGACATGGCGGCGATCGAGGCAAGCGTGACGTGATCGATCCGCGCCGCCCGAGGCGCCGGCGCCGCGCAGCTTGACAAAACGCCCCGAGTGTCATGAAACGAAGCAGTCTGCAAGCAAACGAGCCCAGCCCATGGAAAAATTCACCACGCTCGAAGGCGTCGCGGCGCCGCTCAAGATGATCAATGTCGACACCGACATGATCATTCCCAAGCAGTATCTCAAAACCATCAAGCGTACCGGGCTGGGCGAGGGCTTGTTCGCGGAGAAGCGCTACCGTGATGACGGCAGCGAGAACCCGGATTTCGTCCTCAACAAGCCCGCCTATCGCAAGGCCAAGATTTTGGTTGCCGACGACAATTTCGGTTGCGGCTCTTCGCGCGAGCACGCGCCGTGGGCGCTGATGGACTTCGGCATCCGCTGCGTGATCTCGACCTCGTTCGGCGACATCTTCTACAACAACTGTTTCAAGAACGGGCTGCTGCCGATCAGGGTCAAAGCGGAAGACTTGCAAAAGTTGTTCGACGACGCCGAGCGCGGCGCCAATGCGAGGCTGTCGATCGACCTCGCGAAGCAGGAGATCAGGGGTCCCGACGGCGGGGTGATCAAGTTCGACATCGATGCGCACCGCAAGCATTGCCTGCTCGAGGGCCTCGACGATATCGGGCTCACCATGGTCAAGCAGGACAAGATCGCGCGCTTCGAGCAGAAGTCGAAGGCCGCGCGCGCCTGGGCGTGACACCGCGGCATACTGACTCGCTATCGCATTAATTCCGGTCGTCCCCGCGCAAGCGCGGACCCATATTCCAGAATCGGTGGCTATGGGTCCCCGCTTTCGCGGGGACGACGGCTGGATGATCAACCGAGTCTGTTGTCAGGCTCCGTGCCTCACGCCGCTTCGACGTGGGCGACTTGATAGAGACACGGCTCCGCTTCCTCGACGAGCTCCCCGAAGCGCGGCCATTTCTTGCGGAACTCGGATGAGTGGTGCGCGGCCTCGAGCTTCTCGCGGTTGGTCCATTGCACATAGTTGACGACGTGGCTCCCGTCCTCGCTCTTGTGCAGGCTCACCGACACGAAGCCCGGCTGGGTCGCCATGAAGCGGGCGCGCTCCGTCATCAGCTGCAGCACTTCAGCTTGGTGGTTTGGCGGCACTTTTACGGTCGTGATCTGGGTCACGATGTCGTTGTTTTCGCTTATATCGGGCATGAGAGTTTCTCCGGTTGTCCGCCGAGACAACGCGCAATGCCAGGGTGAAGTTTCGGCCCTTTAGACGCGCTCGGCCTCGCGGCTGCGTGCCTCGATCGCTTGTGCGATGGCGACGGTGCGCCGCGCCATATCTGCGTGCAACCGCTCGACCATGCGGCCCTCGAGCTGCACGACGCCCTTGTCTCGGTTTTCCGGAAGGTCAAAAGCGGCAATGATCTTCTGCGCCTGCGCGACCTCTTCCGCGTTGGGCGAGAAAGCTGTGTTGCAGGGGGCGATCTGGTTGGGATGGATGAGGGTCTTGCCGTCGAAGCCCATCTCCCGCGCTTCGCCGCATTCGCGCGCGAAACCGTCCGCGTCGGCGAGATCGTTGTAGACGCCGTCGATGATGTCGAGGCCGAAGGCCCGCGCCGCCGCCATGCAGTTCATCAGCCACGGCAACATCGCCGCGCGCCCAGGCGTGATTTTCGCTCGCGTCTCCTTGGCGAGATCGTTGGTGCCCATGACGAAAGCCGCGAGCCTGGTTTCGACGTCGCTCGCCGCGGCCGCGATGTCGCGCGCGTTGAGCATGGCGAGCGGCGTTTCCATCATCGCCCACACCCGGATCTTC
>DASQXF010000050.1:0-3572 GCA_035639895.1 Xanthobacteraceae bacterium | reverse complement strand
CAACATCACCAATATCTGCCGCTGCGGCACCTATCAGCAGGTGCGCGCGGCAATCCACGCCGCTGCGGCGAGCGCGTGAGCGGGGGAGGCAGCCATGAATTACATACCGAAAATCAATCGCCGCAGCTTCGTCGTGAGCGCCGCCGCTATGGGTGGCGGCTTGGCGCTCGGCCTCGACATTCCGTTCGGCGGCCCCCAGGTCATTCGGGCGCAGGGTGGCTCGCCCGAGATCAACGCCTGGGTGGTGGTCCGCCCGGACGACACGGTCGTCGTTCGCATCGCCCGCTCCGAAATGGGCCAAGGCTCGCTCACCGGACTTGCCCAGCTCGTCGCCGAAGAGCTCGAATGCGACTGGTCGAAGGTCACAACCGAATATCCTACGCCGGGGCAAAACGTCGCCCGCAAGCGCATATGGGGCGACTACACCAGCACCGGCAGCCGCAGCATCCGAGAGTCGCACGAATACGTGCGCAAGGGTGGCGCGGCGGCGCGCGAAATGTTGATCCAGGCCGCGGCTAACGCATGGAGCGTCCCAGCCGCCGAGTGCAGCGCGTCAAACAGCGTCATCACGCACAAGCCGTCCGGCCGAACGACGACCTATGGCAAGGTGGCCGAAGCGGCTGCGAAGCTCGAGCCGCCCGCGGACGTCAAGCTCAAAGATCCCAAGGATTGGAAGATTGCCGGCAAACCGCTCAAGCGGCTTGACACGCAGGACAAGCTGACGGGCAAGCAGCTGTACTCGATCGACGTGAAGCGGCCGGGGATGCTCTATGCCGCGATCAAGGCCAGTCCGGTACATGGCGGCAAAGTGAAGAGCTTCGACGCAGCCAAGATCACCGGCAACAAGGGGGTGAAGAAGGTCGTCCAGGTTGGCGATTCCGCCGTCGCTGTCATCGGCGACAGCTGGTGGGAGGCCAAGACCGCGCTCGACGCTCTGCCGATCGTGTGGGACGAGGGCGAGAACGCCAAGGTGACGACCGCCTCGATCGGCGAGCTGCTCAAGGCCGGTCTCGATGCGCAGGACGCTTTCGTCGGCAATCAAAAGGGTGATGTGAAAGCGGCGATTGCCGGCGCAGCAAAGAAGGTCGAGGCAATCTACAGCTATCCGTACCAGGCTCACGCGTGCATGGAGCCATTGAACGCGACTGCGCTCTATACGGCGGACAAATGCGAGGTATGGACGAGCTCGCAAAATGCCGAAGCGGCGCTGGCGGCCGCCTCCGAGGCATCCGGCCTGCCGATCTCAAAGTGCGATGTGTACAAGCTCCTGCTCGGCGGCGGTTTCGGCCGGCGCGGCCGGACGGACTACGTCACCCAGGCCGTGCTGATCGCCAAAGAGATGCCGGGAACCCCAGTCAAGCTGCTGTGGTCGCGCGAAGAAGACATGACGCAGGACACCTACCATCCGACCACGCAGTGCAGGCTCACCGGCGCGTTCGATGCAAGCGGCAACCTGACCGGTTTGCACATGCGTATTTCCGGCCAATCGATCCTGGCGACGCTCGCGCCTTCGCGCCTCCAGAATGGACGCGACACGGCGACGTTCCAGGGCCTCAATCCCGGAGGCACCGAGGGCGTGTTCGGATACGACATCCCCAACCTGCTGATCGATCACGCGATGCGAAATCCGCACGTCACGCCGGGGTTCTGGCGCGGCGTCAACAACAACCAGAACTCCATTTATCTCGAGTGCTTCATGGACGAGCTCGCCCACGCGGCCGGGCAGGATGCGCTCGAGTTCCGCCGCAAGCTTATGGCGAAATATCCCAAGCATCTCGCCGTGCTCAACGCCGTGGCGGAAAAAATCGGCTGGGGACAGCCTGCACCGCAAGGCGTCTATCGCGGTCTGGCCCAGCAGATGGGCTACGGCAGCTACGTGGCTGCGGCAGTCGAAATCTCGGTCACAGGCGGCAACAAGATCAAAATCCAGCGCATCGTCGGCGCCACGGATTGCGGGCACGCGGTCAATCCCGCGCAGATCGACCGTCAGGTTGCGGGCTCCTTCGTGTATGGGCTCAGCGCTCTCTTCACCGGCGAGTGTACGGTCAAGGACGGGCGCATCGAGCAGCAGAACTTCGACAGCTACGATGTGATGCGCATCGCCCAGATGCCGAAGGTCGAAACCATCCTCATGCCATCCGGCGGTTTCTGGGGCGGCGTCGGCGAGCCGACGATCTTCGTAGCCGCGCCTGCCGTGCTCAACGCGTACTTTGCCGCGACCGGCAAGCGTATCCGTTCAATCCCGCTCAAGACCCACAACATCTCCTTCGCCTAACCAAATCGAAAGCGGCGGCCCCAGCGGCCGCCGCTTTTCACCCACCCCACTGCGCACCGGGCCGGCATCATAGCCGGGGCTTATCGCCTTCGCGGGCGAGTTTTGCGCGCGCTATTTTTTTGAATTAATGTCGGCGCGACCGAACCGCCGTTTTGAAGTGCCGTTGGGGAGGGGGGAATGCCGCGTCTTACAGGGAACGGACGAGCCCACAAGCTCGATGTCGATCGGGCACGCATGCGCGGGACGAGGCTGGCGTGAGTCGCGTTTTGCAGCCCGACCGCCGCTCGTTTCTCGCCAGTATCGCCGCCGTCGGCGGCGCTTTGGCACTCGGCTTTGAAATTCCGTTCGGCACGCGGGCCGTACAGGCCTCGGTCGGCCCCCGGGAGATCACCGCCTGGATCGTGATCGAGCCGGACGAGACCATCATCATCCGGGTCGCCAAGTCGGAGATGGGCCAGGGCAGCTTTACCGCGCTGCCGATGCTGGTGGCGGAAGAGCTCGAGTGCGACTGGAGCAAGGTAAGAGCCGAGTTCGCGCCGCCGCACGAAAATCGCAAGCGCGACCGCGTCTGGGGCAATATGTCGACGGGCGCGAGTCGCTCCATCAGCGCTTCGCAGAACGAGCTGCGCCGCGCCGGCGCCACGGCCCGCGCAATGCTCATTGCGGCTGCCGCCGCGCGCTGGAATGTGCCGATGACCGAGTGCACGGCGGCGCGGGGCGTAATCACCCACGGCCCGAGCGGGCGTAGCGTCACCTTCGGCGCGATCGCCGCCGCGGCTGCCGACATGAAGCCCCCCACGCAGGTCGCGTTGAAGGATCCGAAAGATTGGAAGCTCATTGGTACCCGGCAGAGCCGCTTCGATGTTCCCGACAAGATTACGGGTAAGCCCATCTACGCCATCGACGTGCAACTGCCCAACATGCTGTGTGCGGCGATCGTCCAGTGTCCGGTGTTCAAGGGCAAATTGAAAGCGGTCGACGAAACCAAGCTCGCCGGCATGAACGGCATCCGCCAGGTCGTGAAGCTGCCGGATGCGGTCGCGGTCGTGGCCGACAGCTGGTGGCATGCGAAAAAGGCGGCGGAGGCGTTGCCGGTGACTTGGGACTTCGGTGACAACGCCGACGTTTCAAGCGGTACGATCCGTGCGCAGGTCAAGGCAGGGCTCAGCGCCAATGACGCCCGCGTCGGCCGCGCCGACGGCGATGCCGACCACGCACTTGGACAGGCGGTCAAGCGGGTCGAAGCGGACTACGAGGTGCCCTTCCTCAGTCATGCGACCATGGAGCCGCAGAACTG
>DASQXF010000049.1:0-13669 GCA_035639895.1 Xanthobacteraceae bacterium | reverse complement strand
CTGCTTAAGTAATGATCCGGACACCTTAATCCAAGCTTCGATAAAGCGGTCGATCTCGGATTCGGTGGTGCTCGGACCGAGGCTGACGCGCACGCCGGCGCGGGCAAGGTGCGGTGGAACTCCCATCGCCGCGAGTACATGCGACGGCTGGACCTTGCCGGAGGAGCAGGCCGCGCCAGCAGATACGGCAACCCCTTCGAGATCCAACGCAATGACGGCCGTTTCGGCCTTCATTCCCGGCACCGCAAACAACGTGGTGTTGGGCAGCCGCTCGGATTCGGCGCCGAAAACGATAACTGCCGGGGAAGCGGCCTTGAGGCCGGCCTCGAGCCGGTCGCGCAGCGCCGCCATGTGCGCGGCCGCCGCAGAGAATTCTGCGCGGGCCGCCGCTGCCGCGGCCCCAAAACCGGCGATTCCCGCGACGTTCTCGGTTCCGGCGCGCAGGCTGCGTTCCTGCCCGCCGCCCTTGATGAGCGGATCGATAAGAGAGAGTTCCGTGCGCCCAATCAGCGCGCCGATACCCTTCGGGCCGCCGATCTTGTGCCCTGACAGGGTGAGGAGATCGGCGCCGAGTGCGTTGATATCGCACGGAATTCGACCGACGGCCTGGACCGCGTCGACGTGCAAGACGCCTCCGGCGGCATGGACGAGCTGCGCCGCCTGTACCACCGGCTGGACTACGCCGGTTTCATTGTTGGCAAGCATGAGCGAAACCAGGGCGCGGCCCCCGAGCGCAGCCAGGCGCCGTTCAAGCGCCGCAAGATCCAACGCTCCGCTGCCGCTAACCGGCAGGCGCTCGACGCTTGCAGACGGAAATCGCCCGCCAGCGAGGACTGAGGGATGCTCGATGGCCGACACCAGCAGCCGGTCGCGTGCCGCCGCGGGCGCCAGCGCCAACATATTGGCCTCCGTGCCGCCGGAGGTGAACACCACGTTGCGCGGCTGTGCTCCCACGAGTGCAGCCACCTGCTCGCGTGCGTGCTCGATCAGACGGCGCGCGGCGCGGCCCTCGCCGTGGACCGAAGACGGGTTGCCATTGAGGTCGAACGCAGCAAGCGCTGCGGCCCGCGCCTCGTGGCGCAGCGGCGCGGTTGCGTTCCAGTCAAAATAGATGCGGTTCGTCATGCCCTTTCATCGCAGTGTGCCGCGGCGGTGGTGGAACGCGCTGGGCGCGTAACACCTTCCGAAACCCTTGCTTTTTGCCCCCGCACCCATGCTAGAAAGCGCCCGCCGCGGCCGCGACTTCCGGAATCGGCGGCGCCACTTGCCAAAATCTGGAATGGTTCTAGATAGTTACGTGTGCTCGCTGCAGCCGTCAAGCGCGCTCTAGAGGACGCGGCCGCGACTCGCGATCAACCGCACCATCGAGGTGTTCATGCCCGAGGTTATCTTCACCGGCGCCGCCGGGCGCATCGAGGGCCGTTATCATCCGGCGCGGCAGCGGAACGCCCCGATCGGCATCGTGCTCCATCCGCATCCGCAGTTCGGCGGCACGATGAACCATCAGATCGTCTATCAACTCTACTATGCCTTTGTGCATCGGAACTTTTCCGTGCTGCGCTTCAATTTCCGCGGCGTGGGACGCAGCCAGGGATCCTTCGACCACGGCCAAGGCGAGTTGTCCGACGCCGCCTCAGCGCTCGACTGGGCGCAGTCGATCAATCCCGAGGCCAGGAGCTGCTGGATTGCCGGATTCTCCTTCGGTGCCTGGATCGGGATGCAGTTGCTCATGCGCCGGCCCGAGATCGAGGGGTTCATCTCGATTGCCCCACCCGCCAACCTCTACGATTTTTCGTTTCTCGCGCCCTGTCCATCCTCCGGCTTGATCATTCACGGCGACAAGGACGCCGTCGTGCCGCACAAGGATGTCTGCGGTCTGGTCGACAAGCTCAAGACCCAAAAGGGGATCGTCATCGAGCAGAAGGTGGTCCCGGGCGCCAACCATTTTTTCGACGGCAGAGTCGACGTGTTGATGGAGTCGGTCAGCGCCTATCTCGACAAGCGCCTGAAGGCAGAGCGCAGGCCGAGCGCGGCCTGATCTCATCTTCAAGTAATCCTCGAGCCGGATCGACGGCACGTAGCCAGGATCGTCCCCGCGCATAGCGCGTCCGTAAGGGCGTTCACGCCCGTCTTCGACGGGCTATGGACGCGCGTAAACGCGCTTATGCTGGGGACCCATATTCCAGAAGCGGTGGTTCCCGCTTTCGCGGGGACGACACTTACTCAAGCTGGTGAAACGGACGCGGTCACGACGCGTCCGCTCGCAGCGAGCGACGGCGATGGCGCGAGGCATGACTCTGATTGTAATCGTCATCATTCTCGCGGCCGCGGCAGCGGGCTACGGGGCGTTGCACTACATGACATCCGTGCCGGGCAAGTCCCACCGCGGCCCGCTGCCGCCGATCACGAGCGAGGAGGCGGAGCTCGCGCAGTCGCTCAAGCGGCACATTGCGACCATTGCCGAGCGGGAGCACAACGTCGCCCACTATGAGGAACTCGAAAAGGTCGCCCGCTATATCGAGGCGACGCTCGCATCGCTGGGCTATGCCGTCGGCCGTCAGGAATTTTTCGCCGACGGCAAGCCGGTGCGCAACATCGATGTCACGATCGAGCCGGCAGGGCGAAGCGCCGATCCCGAGGTGATCGTGGTCGGCGCCCATTACGACAGCGTCTTCGGCTCGCCCGGCGCCAACGACAATGGCAGCGGCGTGGCGGCGGTGATCGAACTCGCGCGGCTGCTGCGCGATCTCGACGCGGTCGGCGCGAAGCGCATCCGGCTGGTGTTTTTTGTCAACGAAGAACCGCCCTATTTCATGACCGAGGCGATGGGCAGCCTCCACTATGGGCGCGCGCTTGCCCGGCGCAACGAGCGGGTGGTCGCGATGTATTCGCTCGAGACGATCGGCTTTTATTCGAGCGAGCAAGGAAGCCAAGTCTATCCGGCGCCGTTCGGCCTGATGTTTCCCGATCGCGGCGATTTCATCGCGTTTGTGGGCATGATGGGCTCGCGCGCGCTCGTGCGCGAGACGATGCGATCATTCCGCTCGCACACGTCTTTCCCCACCATCGGCGGGGTGGCGCCCGGTTTCGTTCCAGGCATCGCCTGGTCGGATCATTGGGCCTTTGCCGAGCAGGGCTTTCAAGCCGTGATGATTACCGACACGGCGCCGTTCCGCTATCCTCACTATCACCGGCCCAGCGACACGCCGGATAAAGTGGACACGGAGAAAGTCGCGCGCGTCGTAAAAGGCATGGAGCGCGTGATCCGGGATTTCAGCAGATAATGTGGCTACCGTATATGCATCGGACCCGGCATAAACCGCGTCCCGCGCCATCCCTTTGGTTGACCTATGGCCGCACCAGGATGCCGCCGGTCAGCGGCTGCGGCACGCCGGTTGTGGTGGGGAAGGTGAGCGGCAAACCTCTCAGCGTGCGCACCGCAAGATAGGCAAAGGCCTGCGCCTCGAGCGCATCGGACGACCAGCCCACTGCGCTCGCGGTCTCGACCGGCGCGGGGGCAAGGCGCTCCGCCAACATTTGCATCAGTGTCACATTGCGCGTGCCCCCGCCGGCGACGATCCATCCCGCCGGCGGCCGCGGCAGCAAGGTGATCGCGTGCGCGACCGCGGCGGCGGTGATGGCCGTGAGCGTCGCCGCGCCATCCGGTATGCTCTTGCCGGCAAGTCGCCCTTCCTCCGCGACCCAATGACGGAAGGCATTGCGATCGAGCGATTTCGGCGGCGGCTTGGCAAAAAACGGATGCGCCAGCACGCGCGTCACTGCGGCTTCGTCGACCTTGCCCGCTGCCGCGGCGCGTCCCTCGTCATCCTTCGGTTGACCGGTCCGCAAGCGGAGAAAATCGTCGATCAGCGCGTTGCCCGGCCCGGTGTCGCAGGCGACGAGCTCGGCGTCGCCGTCGATGAAGGTGAGGTTGGCGACGCCGCCGAGATTGAGCACGCCGACCGGACGCGGTCGCTTGAGCAGGCGCAACATGGCGCGATGAAACACCGGCACCATCGGTGCGCCGTGTCCTCCGGCAGCCACATCGGCGGCGCGAAAGTCGTAGACGACGGGAATATCGAGCCTGCCCGCGAGCGCCGCACCGGTGCCGAGCTGGATGGTGAGCCCGCGGTCGGGACGATGCAGCACGGTCTGGCCGTGGAAGCCCACCACGGCGACTTCCTCCGGCGCCATGCCGTTCGCCGCGAGGAACGCTTCGACGGCCTCGGCGTGCATGTCAGTCACCAGCTCTTCGGCCTCGGCGAGCATTGCCGGCCGTGCCTTGCGGTCGGTGAGATTGGCTGCAGCCGCGATCGCGCGCCGCACCATCTCCCGCTCCGGATCGCTGTAGGGGCGATAGCCGGTCGGACCAAGCCGGCCAATCTCCTCTCCGTCGGTTTCGATGAGCGCCACGTCCACGCCGTCGTAGGACGTTCCGCTCATCAGGCCGATCGCAATGGCGCGCGCCATGCAGGCTCCTTTAGTTGAATCCCGCGCTGGACCTGTTACACCACCGGCCCGAAAGAGGCGACAAAAGAGACGAGGGCATGAGCGCCTACAAGTCCGATTTCCTGCGCATTCTTGCGGAACGAGGATTCATCCATCAAGTTTCGGACGCTGAGGGCCTTGACGCCAAGGCCGCTGCCGGGCCGATCACCGCCTATGTCGGCTTCGACGCCACCGCGCCGAGCCTCCACATCGGCAATCTGCTGACGATCATGATGTTGCGGTGGCTGGCGAAGACCGGCCATCGCCCGATCGCGCTGATGGGCGGGGGCACGAGCAAGATCGGCGACCCGTCGGGCAAGGACACGACCCGCGCGCTGCTGACCAGCGCGCAGATCGACAGCAACATCGCCTCGATCCGCACGGTTTTTTCCCGCTTTCTCGATTTCGAGGCCGGCGCCATCATGGCGAACAATGCCGAGTGGCTCGACCGGCTGGAATACATCCCGTTCCTGCGCGACGTCGGACGCCATTTCACCATCAACAAGATGCTGACATTCGACTCGGTGAAGCTGCGGCTCGAGCGGGAGCAGCCGCTCACGTTTCTCGAGTTCAACTACATGATCCTGCAAGCCTACGACTTCGTGGAGCTTTACAAGCGCCACGGTTGCATTCTGCAGATGGGCGGCTCCGACCAGTGGGGCAACATCGTCAACGGCATCGATCTCGGGCGCCGGCTGGTCAACGTTCAGCTGTTCGCGTTGACCACGCCGCTGCTGACGACGTCCTCGGGCAGCAAGATGGGCAAGACCGAGACCGGCGCGGTCTGGCTCAACGCTGACATGACGAGCCCGTATGATTATTGGCAGTTCTGGCGCAATTGCGAAGATGCCGACGTCGGCCGCCTGCTCAAGCTGTTTACCGAACTCCCGCTATACGAGGTCGCACGTCTTGCTCAGCTGAAGGGGCAGAAGCTCAACGAGGCCAAAAAGATCCTGGCGACCGAGGCGACCGCGCTGTTGCATGGCCGCGCCGCTGCCGAGCAGGCGGCCGAAACCGCGCGGCGCACCTTTGAGGAAGGCGCGCTTGCCGAAACCTTACCGACCGTCGAAATTCCGAGCGCGACATTCGAGCCCGCTCTCAGCGTGCTCGACGCCGCCCTTCACGTCGGCTTGGTGTCCTCGAAGAGCGAGGCCCGCCGACAGATCAAGGGCGGCGGTCTTAAGGTCAACGACGTCGCGGTTGCCGACGAGAAGATGGTGCTCACGCCGCGCGACCTCACGCCCGAGGGCGTCGTCAAGCTTTCGCTCGGCAGGAAGCGGCACGTTCTGCTGCGGCCGGTGTGATCGCGGCGGCGGCTCCACCCCGCACCAATCGCAGGACGTTCCTAATACCGGGTGCTCGGCTGGGCGTAGCTTTGCGGCGGCAACGGAGCATTGCCGCCTGGGAACTCGAAGAACTTGCGCAACAAGCCCGGCGCCACCGCGGAGATCGGATTGACGCGCAACACCGGCGTGCTCGGCGGACCGACCACCTCGTAGGTCACCCCGAGCAGGCCCTCATTGCTGCCGCCGAGAAACGGCCCGACGATCGGGAGCTGGCCGAACATGTTGTTGAGGCCGTAGAGCGGAACGAAAGTGCCGCGCATCCGCACCTCGTCGCGATGGTAATCGATGTAGCCGTCGACCGTGCCTCCGATTGCAGGACCCTTGAGCAGCCCATCGCGGATGGTGAAGCGACCGAGCGAACGGGTGAACTCGACTCGCAGGCGTGAGAACTGGACGCCTGGCGATGGGCCGCCGGGCTGCTCCGGAGCGGCAGCGATGCGCTCCAGCGCCCCTTCTCCGCGCACGACGAAGTCGCGAATATTGAGAATGCCCTCCTGCGGCGCCAAATCGGCGCTCTGCGGATCGAGCGCTATCCACATCTCGCCGCCGGCGAGCCTCGGATATACATCGGTGAAGCGGAAGAAGGCGCCGGCGTCGTTACTCTCCACGAAAACGACTTGGCGGCCGTTGCTGCCGCGCCCGCGCAAGTCGCCGGTGAGTGGCGCATCGCGTCCGAGCTTGCCGTTCAACGCAAAACTCGTGATAACGCCGCTGCGGCGTGACACCCGCAGATCGAGCCCGCGCAGGGTCTCGCCGTTAAATCCGGACACGCTGCCGAGCTTGACGTCGAGATCGACGTCCTTGTCGTGCTTTTGCTTGTTGCTGGCTGGACCGGTCAGCGTCGCTTTGACGAAGCCGCGTCCGTCAAAAACGTCACCGCGCAGGGCGACGCGCAGTGCGCCGTCGGTGCCGCGCTCCGCTTTGAGCGTCGCCCTGTCCCCTTCCGAAAGGCCAAAAACGGGGAAATTTGCGGAGGCGATATCGCCTGACGCATCCATCTCGACCATGCCTTTGACCGAAGCGCCGGCCCCTTCCATCACCAAATCTTCGATCCGGGTCGCCGTCGGCTGTTTGATGAGCGTGAAGCTTGCACGACTGGCGCGGCCGGGGGGCTTCAACCATCCGGGCAGCAGATTGTCGACCTTGGCTTGCGTGAGATCGGCCTCGATGGCTAAGCGGCAGTCGCCGTCATTGGCCCCAATGCGTCCGCTGAGCTTGATCGGCACCGGTCCGCTGAGGAAGCCGGCGAGATCGAACCCGAATTTGCTGCGCGCGCTTTCGTCGAGAGTGGCTTGGACGCGGACATCGGCGTCGCCGTCCTGCGGTTTGCGGTAGTCGAGGACAGCGGGAACGCCGTTGATCTTGACGTCACCCCTGATCCAGTGACCGAGGTTGTTGGCGGTCACCTTGAGCAGCGCGGCCTCCACCTTCTGGCCCATCACCATGCGTTCGGCGGCGAAGTTCGCCACGTCCATGTTGATCGTATAGAGCGAGGATCCGGGTGCCAGATCCTCCTTGAGCGGCAGCGCGAGCGTCACCTGCGCGGTGAGCGTTCCGCGGCTGGTCGTCGGCTCGACCGGTGCGTTCGAATAGTCGCGCAGCCGTTGCATGCTCAAGAGTTCGGCCGCGGCCGGCACCGATCCGTCGAGGCGAAAGCGGACCTTCGCCGGTGGCCCCTTGGGAAAGGTGTCGGGCACCTCGAACACGCCGTTGGTGATCGAAAGCTTGCGGCCGGGCGATATTTCCACGTTGCCGCGCCCGACATTGATCGCCGCCGTTCGGCCAGAAACGTGCACATGGACGTCAGCGTCGCGGATGGCCGGGAGGCCTTCGACCGGACGAATTTCAGCGCCGTGGCCGATGATCTGGATCGACAAGCCGTCGTCGGGAATGGGTGGGCCGCTCGATTTGAGCGTGGACCAGGGCGCATTGGTCGCGATGTCGAGCCGCTCGACGGTGCCGGCTTGGACGTGGTCGATGACCCAAGCGCGCACCTTCGTGGCCACGGTGACCGGCCAAAGCCGCTTCAGGGCCCCGACCGACATGCGTGTGCCGGCAACACCCGCCGTGAGCCGGGGATCGTCGCCGGAAAAATCCAAGCTCCCGGTGAGCGCGACACCGAGGTCCGTGTTGCCGACTTCGCTCGGCTCCAGATCGATGCGCTGCTTGATAGGATCGATCCGCAGCTGCAACCGAACGCGGTTGAGGATCAGTGCATTCGGATCGACCGGAGCGGACGCCAGCACCGCGTTGCCGCCGGAGATTTGCAGCGCCCAAATGCCACTTGCGTCGCGCGGCGCCTCGAATTGCGCGAGCAGCGCGATGCGGGTACCGCCGGACGTCACCTGGAACGGGGCGACCAGCGCCCGTCGGCTCTTATCCCAATCTAGAGTGATCTCGGCGCGATCGATCGGAATGCGCACGAGCGGATCGTCAAGATCGACGATGACCCCCTTCTCCACCAGTATCCGGCCGTCAAGCATATGCGGAATGCCGTCGGGACCGATGTTGGCGCGGATGCGTCCGGACAGCGGCAGGTCGGCTTCGTATTGATCCGCGTCCACCCGCATGGCCAGCATCACGTCCTTGGTGGACAGCTTTTGTGTTTCGATGTCGATGATGCGGTGGCCCTCTTTGCCCGGCGTCATCGCCGCGCGCATCTGCCAAGGCCGCTCAACGCTGTGCGAGCCGAGCGCAACCGCGATGCCGCCTCCCTTCGGTCGCGTGACGCTCAGATCAATGTTGGTGAACGTCCATTGCTTGCCGGTGCGCGCATCGTCGACGGTGAGGTTGCCGCCTTGCAGGCCGATCTCGGTGAGGTCCCGGCCGTCGAGCCCGCTCGCGTCCAGACTCTCGATCCACGCGATCAGCGCGGTCAGGTCGGGAACGCCGCTGCGGGGGATCGCGGGCGCGGCCGCCGCGGCCGGCGCCGCCGGGGCAGTGGAAGCAGCACTCGCCGCGCGATCGTTCTTTGCCGGTACGCGCATCGGCTCCGGCAGAACGGACGCGGCAGTTGCCGAAGCGGTGACGAAGGGGCGCTTGTTGCTGCCGGCAAAGACCGTGACCTGGCCACCGGATTCGATGCGCACCGCCATCTCGGCGCCGACCAGGCTCAACCGCTCGGCGCGAATGCGCCCGAGGAGCAGGCTTGCACCAGAGATGCCGACTTCCGCTTTGGGCGCGCTCGCTACGACGGTGCCGTCCGCGTCGCGCACCACGATGTCGCGAATGCGCAGCGAGGTGCGGCTCTTGCTCGCGTCACGCTCGAGCTGCGTTCCGCCAACTTCTACCTCGTGGTCGGGCCCAAAATTCTGCTTGATCGCGGCGGTCAGCCAGGGGGTTGCGATATCGAGCTCGATCGGGCCGCTGGAGAGGCGCCACCACAGCGCGACCAGCGCGAGCATGAAGAGGCCGCCGAGCGTACCCCCGACGATGGCAAATTGGCGCAGCCGCGGACACCACGCGCGCAGCCGGCCTTCGCAGCGCGCAGCAGTCAGCAGCGCGGTCGGTGCGCGCGCAGCCGCACCCTCGCTTTGACGTAATGCGTCCTGCTCGCAAAGCTCCTTGAGGCTCGCCTCCAGCTTCAGGAGAGCCTCCAGACTGGGATAAGATTGCCCCGGCGCCATGCCCCGACTTGGCGTCCCCTCGACCACCGATTCCGCCCCCCGTCGCATTCGGACGTGTGAGGCGAACCGGCCCCCTACTGCGGTCGACAAATCCCCGGCACTACAGTCGACCTAGCGGCCCTTTCCCGCGGATTCTTCAACACCTTATTGAATCGCCGAAAAAGGGACGAAAGGAAGGCGCTTGGGGCCCTCCCGCACGGCAAAATACGCCCTTTTCGGGGAGGCCGGGGGGCGCATTCGCCAGGCCGGGTTGTAATGACCCGGAAAACTGGTGCTGGCCTATCGGCGAGCGCTCGATCCCATGGGAAGTCATTGATCCGTCGGGGTTTCATGACGAAGCCCAAACGTGGCGCAATTTCTGCAGCACCGGCTGCATTGGGCAAGGCATAGCACAAGGCGTAAAGAATCATGCTGTCGGGTTGTGCTCAGCTGCGCTCATATCCCGAGTGATGTGGCGCACTCCGCCTCGCCGCCATTCTCCGAAAATTAACCGTACCGCTTTGAACTGATGCGAGTTAGCGGCTGCGTAAGATGAACCGACGTAGGAGAGCGGCGGGGAGCGTCAATGCCTCGTCGGTCATTTTCACCGTACCGCGATCCTTTCAGCGCGCCGCGTGGCGCCGCACCGGCTCGGTCGGCGGGGAGCCATGACGCGCGCCGGGTGCGGCTCGGACCCCTCGCCTTCTGGCTCATGATCGGCACGCTGGTCATCATGGCGGGCTGGAGCATCACCACCGCCGCCTATTTCGCCTTCCGCGAAGACGTGCTGACCGGGCTCGTTGCGCGGCAGTCCGAGATGCAGCTTGCCTACGAAGATCGCATCGCCGAGCTGCGCGCCCAGATCGACCGCTTTTCGAGCCGGCAAATGCTCGACCAAGAGCAGTACGAGAAGAAGCTCGAGCAAATTCTACGCCGGCAAGCGGCATTGGAGTCGCGTGCCGACGCCCTCAACGGGCTCGGCGACGCCACGGGAGCGACCAAGCAGCCCGCCCGGGGCGGATTAAGCGGGGTGCTGCGAGCGATCCTGCCCAAATCGACGCGCGACAGGGGGGCCGCCCTCATTCCGGATCGACCGACGACCGATTCACGCTCCGGCTCTCTTGCCAAGACCACTGGCGGCACCCTGCTCGAGCGCTTGCAGGCTTCCCTCGATCGGCTCGAGCAGCGCCAGGCCGGGATGGTCGGTTCTCTCGCCGAGAATTACGACGCGAAGGCGCGGCGCATGCGCGGCGTCTTGATCGAGCTTGGGCTCGAAACCGGCAAAGCGCCCGGCGAGGGCGCGGTCGGCGGTCCGTTCGTGCCGGTCAACCTCACCAAAGACGGCGTGGGCTTTGAGCGGCAGCTGCAGCGCATCCACGTCGCACGCGCGCAAGTCACTCGGCTCACGCGTACACTTGCCACCATTCCCGTGCGTAAGCCGCTCGACGGCAGGCTCGACCTGCAATCGAGCTTCGGCGTGCGCGTCGATCCGTTCCTCGGCACACCGGCCATGCACACCGGGCTCGATCTGCATGGCGAGACCGGCGATCCAGTGCGCGCCACCGCCGATGGAACGGTGGTTGTCGCAGGCTGGAGCGGCGGCTACGGCCGGGTGGTCGACATCGACCACCACAACGGATTGTCGACACGTTACGGTCACCTCTCTTCCGTCGAGGTTCGCGTCGGCCAGTCGGTAAAAAGGGGGCAAATCGTCGGCAAGGTCGGCTCGACCGGTCGCTCCACCGGTCCGCACTTGCACTACGAGACGCGGCTCAAAGGCGAGGCGGTCGATCCGCAGAAATTCTTGCGCGCAGGCGAAAAGCTCGACGGCAACCTGTGAGGCGGCTTACTCGACGTCCTCCACTTCCTTCGGCTCGGTCCCGAACGCCTTTTGCGCCAGCGCCGCTTCCATGAATTGGTCGAGGTCGCCGTCGAGCACGGCACCCGTGTTCGAGGTCTGCACGCCGGTGCGCAGATCCTTGACCATCTGATACGGCTGCAGCACGTAGGAGCGGATCTGATGGCCCCAGCCGATGTCGGTCTTGGCGGCCTGCTCGGCGGCGGCCTTTTCCTCGCGTCGTTTCAATTCGCGCTCGTAAAGCCGCGCACGCAGCATCTGCCAGGCTTGCGCCCGGTTGCGGTGCTGCGAGCGATCGTTCTGGCACACCACCGCGATGTTGGTGGGAATGTGGGTGAGGCGGACCGCCGACTCGGTCTTGTTGACGTGCTGGCCGCCGGCGCCTCCCGCCCGCATCGTGTCAACCCTGACGTCGGTTTCCTTGATATCGATGGTGATGCGATCGTCGACGACGGGGTAGATGTTGACGCTGGCGAACGAGGTGTGCCGGCGCGCATTGGCATCGAACGGCGAAATGCGCACAAGCCGATGCACTCCGTTCTCGGTCTTGAGCCAGCCAAAGGCGTTGCGACCCTTGATCTGTATTGTCGCCGATTTGATCCCGGCCGCCTCGCCTTCGGTTTCTTCGAGCCACTCGATCTTGTAACCGTGCCGTTCGGCCCAACGCGTATACATGCGCAGCAACATGCTGGCCCAATCCTGGCTTTCGGTGCCGCCTGCTCCCGCGTGAACTTCGAGATAAGTGTCGTTGGAGTCGGCCTCGCCCGATAACAGCGCCTCGAGCTCGCGCCGCGCCACCTCCTCCTTGAGTTTCTGCAACGCCGCTTCCGCCTCGGCGACGGCCTTCTGATCTTTCTCAGCCTCGCCGAGCTCGATCATGGTGAGCTGGTCATCGAGCTCCTGCTCGATGCGGCCGATGGCGCCGAGCTGGTCTTCGAGCGCAGTGCGCTCTTGCATCACGCGCTGCGCGCGCTGCTGATCGTTCCACAGGGTTGGGTCTTCGGCCTGCTTGTTGAGTTCATTGAGCCGCGCGCGCGCCTTGTCGACGTCAAAGATGCCTCCTCAGCAGTCCGACGGACTGCTTGATCTCGTCGACGATATTTTGGATTTCCGCGCGCATGGGCCACCCCTCGGGGCAATCGCGATTGATCGCCGCCGGCGGATGTAGCGACTGCGCGGCAACGACGCAATGGCTGGCCCTGCCCCAAACCAGGTTATGCCGGTGCAGGCGTGGCAGGGAGCGCTTGGCGCCTCCATATGCCGCAGGGACAGGCGAATTGTGTTGCAGGCAAACCCCGTCGTCCTTAGCCTGCCCTAGTTTTTCTCATAATTGGCCGGCCGATGCCTCGCCGCTTGCCACCGCTCAACGCACTCAAAGCCTTCGAGGCCGCTGCCCGCCATGAGAGCTTCACCCGCGCCGCCGAGGAGCTCTGCGTCACCCAAGGCGCGGTCAGCCATCAGGTGAAGGCGCTCGAGGCCGAGCTCGGACTGAAGCTCTTCAATCGCGAACGCCAGCGGCTGGTGATCACCGAGGCCGGGCGTACCTACCTCGTCGTCGTGCGCGATGCGTTCGATCGCATCGGGGATGGGACCGAGCGGTTGCTGCAACGCCAGAGCGGCGGCGCGCTCACCGTCAGCACGTCGCCCAATTTTGCCGCGAAGTGGCTCGTGCACCGGCTCGGCCGCTTCGCCGAGGCTCACCCGGAGATCGATCTTCGGGTCAGCGCGTCCATGCATCACGTCGACTTCGCGCGCGAGGACATCGATCTTGCCGTTCGCCACGGCGACGGAACGGCGCCCGGACTGCACGTCACGCGTCTGTGCACAGAGGAGTTGTTTCCGGTGTGCAGCCCGAAGCTTCTCAATGGCCGCAAGGCGCTGCGCACGCCATCGGATCTCGACCGCTTCACGCTGCTGCACGTCAGCGATCGGCAAGGTTGGCAGCAATGGCTCGACTTTGCCGGCGTCAACGGCGTGGACCCTTCACGCGGCCCGGTTCTCAACCAGGCGAGCATGGCGATCGACGCCGCGGTCGACGGCCAAGGCGTCGCGCTCGCACGCACCGCGCTTGCCGCATGGGATTTGATCGGCGGGCGGCTGGTGCGCCCGTTCGATATCGCAATGCCGGTTTCCTATGGCTACTGGATCGTCTGTTCGAAGGCGGTCGCCAAGTTGCCGAAGATCGTGGCATTCAGTGAATGGCTGCTGGCTGAAGCCGCGGAGGATGCCCGGCAACTCGACAGATTGCAGGCCAAGCCGCGACAGGCTCGGCGGCCCACGCGCTGACCCGTGTTCTCGAGAGCGGCCAACTCACTGCGAGCTACGCCCGACCTGCGAAACATAATGGGCTGATCGTTTCTCGCGCGTGCTCG
>DASQXF010000048.1:0-3349 GCA_035639895.1 Xanthobacteraceae bacterium | reverse complement strand
AAAAATTCCGGGCGGCTTCGCTGTGTAGCGACCCGCCGCGCCGTCCCTGGCGCTGCTCTGAAGCGAAAGGTCGGAGAGCGGGAGGCCTGGCGTCCGAAGACGAAGCTGCCGAAGAAAAACAGGTTCAACGCCGCTCGCTCTTGCAGGAGCGGCTTGAAGTTCTTGATCCGCAACCCCGCCTAGCCAGCCAAGCTGGCAAACCCAGCCTCACAGCCGCTCCTGCAGGAAGCGGATGAGACGCGGCGCCATGAAGCCGGAATAGCTGCCGGGCTCCTCGATGGGATCGTTGAGCCAATAGTGCGGGGCGCCCTGCACGATGCACGGGCGCACGAAGAAGTTGGCCTGCTTCAGTCGCAGCAGCAACGCATCGGTCTGCGCACGCCGGTTGACGAGATCGTCCTCGGTGCCCACGCTCAGGAACACGCCGATGTGATTGTTGGCAAAGGTCGCATAGTTGATGGGCGAAGCATCGAAATAGCGCCGCGGATCCTCCATCGGGGCACAGCCCATGAAATTCTCGATATTGTTCTCGCGCGGGCTCTGCAGCTGATAGCGCTGCCACATCTCGACGAGATCGTAGACGCCGTAGACGCCGATCAGCGCCTTCACCTTGGTGCTGACCGCGGCATGGGCATCGTTGGGATAGGCGTTCTTGAAGATCTCGCTTCCTGCGCCGAGCGCGGCGAGCGCGGCGAGGTGCGCGCCCGCGGATGCGCCGAAGAGGCCGATGCGCTCCGAATCGACTTTGATCTCGCCCGCGCTGCCGCGGACGAATTGCACCGCTGCGAGCACATCCTGGACCGCCTGCGGAAACATTTTCTGGCCCTTCTTCGCCAAGCGATAGCTGATCGCGAACAGCGCATAGCCGCGCGCAGCGAGATAGGGGCCCCAGAATTGAAACGCACTGCGCGCGCCCGCCTGCCATCCGCCGCCGTGGGCGGCAACTAGCGCGGGGAACGGGCCGGCCCCGGCGGGCAGATAAAGGTCGCCGAGCAGTGCGATGCCGTCATGGGTGGCGTAGGTGACGCCGGGGCGGGTTTCGATCGCTTGCGGTGCGTGCATTGGGTACTCCCCACCCCTGCGGGTCCCGGGCGCAGCGCAGCACGAAGTGGTGCGCTGCAGACCCGGGACCGTTTCAGTTCGAGGCGGTCCCGGATCAGCGGTGCAGCGTTCCGCGCAATATCGTATGCGCAGTGCGGAGGCGCTTCTGCGTGCGCTCCACGCTGCACCGCATCCGGGACACGCTCGACAGTTTATCGCTCGTCAATTACGCCCTCGCGTAGCGGCCGCGGTTGAAGAAGCGGTCCTTGTCGTCGTCGGAGGCGGTTTCGCGGTTCGATTTGATGACGCTGACCTTGGCGAGTGCCGCTTTCACCGCCGGGCGCTCATTGATGGCGTTGAACCAGCGCGCGAGATTGGGGTTGTCCTCCCACTTCACGCCCTGGGCATCGTGGTTGCGCGTCCATGGGAAGGTGGCGATGTCGGCGATGGAATACTCCTGCCCACCGAGATAGGGCACCGTGCCGAGCCGCGTCTCCAGCACCTCGTAGAGCCGCTTTATTTCCGACGTATAGCGCGTCATCGAATAGTCGTTGCCCTTGGGCGCGAACAGCTTGAAGTGCGTCCATTGACCGAACATCGGCCCGACTCCGGTGAGCTGGATCAACAGCCACTGCAGCACTTCGTATTTCTTGGCCGCATCCTTGGGCAGAAACTTTCCCGTCTTCTCGGCGAGGTACATGAGGATCGCGCCGGACTCGATCACGGTATAGGGCTTGCCGCCCGGTCCGTCGTGATCGACGATGACCGGGATTTTGTTGTTGGGGTTGATCTTCGCAAATTCCGGTTTGTACTGCTCGCCTTTCCACACGTCGACGAAGTGTTCCTTGTAGGGCAGCCCGCATTCTTCGAGCATGATGTAAATTTTCTGCACGTTGGGGCTGGTGAGCGCGTAAAGATCGATCATGGCGATGGGCCTTTGCATATGCGGTGAGGCGGCAACGGTACCGAGCAGCGCGTTCGGGGGCAAGCGGCCCAAACTCCGCACGCATCGCCGCTTTTTCGCACCCTGACGTGGAGATAAAATGCAGGCCGGGACAGAAGCGCTGGCAGCGGGAGCATTGGGTCGGTGGCAGAGAACAAGCGATTGACCGGCCGCATCGCGGCCGAAAACATCAAACTGATGGCCGTCCCGCGCCCGCCGCAGGGCGCGATCGAACGCCTGATCGCGCTCGGCGATGCGACCGGAATCATCTCCGACACGATGGACGAACTCGGCATTCCGAGCGGCGTCATCGGCGCATCGGTGCTCAAGCCGACCATTCCCGGGCGCACCATCGCGGGCCCGGCGCTGACCGTGCGCAATATCCTCCAGCGCATCAATCCGATCGAAGGAGCGCGCCAGCACGTCAACCGGATGGCGGAGTTCGAAGCGCACAATCTCGCGCAGAATGGAGATGTACTGGTCATCCAAGGCGTGGCCAATGTCTCCAACATGGGCGGCATCTCCGCGCAGACCGGCAAGCGTCAGGGGGAGATCGGCGCGATCGTTCATGGCGGCGTGCGCGACATCGCGCATTCCCGCGCGATCGGCTATCCCATATGGGCGAGCGACTTCACTCCGGTCACCGGCAAGTGGCGGCTCGAGACGGTGGAAATCAACGGACCCATCCAAATCGGCGACGTTCGCGTTGCGCCCGGCGATATCGTGCTCGCCGACGATACCGGCGTGTGCTTCATTCCGCGCGATGTCGTGCTCGAAGTGCTCGACGCGGCCGAGCAGAAGGCGAAGGCCGAGGCGGTGCGCTGCAAGGCGATCGACGACGGCGTGCCGGTACCCGATATTTCCCGCGCGACGTATGGAGAGAAATAGCTCGCGGGGATAGACCGAGCCGAAGTCGCCGTTCGGCGGATTGCGCTGCGTCAATCCGCCCTGCGAGTGAACCTGGCAGCGTCGTTGCCGGGCTTGACCCGGCAATCCATCGTATCGGAATAAGGTACTTCTTTTCGATGGATGCCTGGGTCAAACCCCGGCATGACGAGCCGAGGACTAGACGTGCAGCTTTGTCGACGCGCAAGCTTGATCATCTTGACTGCCGGCATCACCGGCCTGAGTGCGCAAGCCTCGGCGCAAACGCCGGAGCAGTTCTACGCCGGCAAGACAATCGATTTCATCATCGGTTACCCGCCCGGCGGCAGCAACGACACCCTGGGACGGCTCGTCGCCCGGCACCTCGGCAAGCATATTCCCGGAAAACCCACCGTTGTCCCGAAGAACCAGCCCGGCGCCGGCAGCTTCCTGGCAGTCAATACGATCTTCAACGTCTCCCCCAAGGACGGCACCGTCATC
>DASQXF010000047.1:0-2503 GCA_035639895.1 Xanthobacteraceae bacterium | reverse complement strand
GACCGCGCGTGACGTCGCGCTCGTCGCGGGTCACGCGATAGCTCGGGCACATCACGCCGCCCGTCAGCACCCGGCACGCGCCGTTGTTGTTGCACATCTCGACCGCGCCCTGGAAACCATCACCGGCGCCGGGATAGGCGGACCAGTCGAGGGAGGTGCGGATATTCTCGGCCCGATAGTCAGGCCCGTAGCGGAGCAGCCGGCGATCGTCGAATTTCGGCGCGCGCACGATCTTGCCGGGATTGTAGAGGCCCTGGGGGTCGAACCGCTGCTTGACCTGCTCGAAGGCGCGCACCAGCCGCGTGCCGAACATCTTCTCGTGGAATTCCGAACGCACGATTCCGTCGCCATGCTCGCCCGAATGGGAGCCTTTGTAGGCGAGCACCAGGTCGAACGCCTCTTCGGCGATAGCGCGCATCGACTTGACGTCGTGCTCGCGGCGCAGATTGAGCACCGGCCGCACGTGCAGGCAGCCGACCGAGGCGTGCGCATACCAGGTGCCGCGCGTGTCGTGCTTGGCGAAAATGTCGCTGAGCTTCGCGGTATATTCGGCGAGGTGATCGAGGGGGACCGCGCAGTCCTCGACGAAGGACAGGGGTTTACCTTCCTCCTTCATCGACATCATGATGTTGAGGCCGGCGGTCCGCGTCTCCGTGATCGCGGCCTGCAGCTTGGGATCGAATATCTCGACGACCCCGCCCCATTTCGCGCCGGTCTTGTCCCAGCCAAAGCCGAGCGTGCCCATGAGGTCCTTGAGCTCCATGAGGCGGCGGAGGTTGTGGTACTGGTCGTCCTCGGCAAATTCCACGAACAAGATGGCTTCAGGGTCGCCGCGCACGACCGCATCGATCGTCGGCCGGAACATCGCGATGTCGCGTGCCAGGCCGAGCATGGTGCGGTCGATAAGCTCGACCGCGATCGGGGCGAGCTTGACGATGTGCTGCGCGGCATCCATCGCGCGAAAGAAACTGCCGAAGTGACACGCGCCGACCGCACGGCGGCCGAGCACCGGCGAAAGTTTCAGCTCGATGCGGGTGGAGAAGGCGAGCGTGCCTTCGGAGCCGACGAGAATATGAGCGAGATTGAGGTCGTTGCGGCCGGGGAGGAGCGAGTCGAGATTGTAGCCGCCGACCCGCCGCTGGACCTTCGGGAAGCGCGCTTCGATTTCGTCTGCCTCGCGCGCGGCGAGTTGCAAGAGATCACGCGCGAGCGGCAGCAGCGGTGAGGTGGGCGCAAGGTCGGAAAGATCGCGGGCGACCGGGCCGAAATGCGCCCCCGTGCCGTCGGCCAGCACCGCGTCGATCGACAACACGTTCTCGCGGGTATTGCCGTAGCGCAGCGAGCGCGCGCCGCAGGAATTGTTGCCCACCATGCCGCCGATGGTGGCGCGCGAGGCGGTCGAGATGTCGACCGGAAACCATAGCCCATGCGGCTTGAGCCGGCGATTGAGCTCGTCGAGCACGATGCCGGGCTCGACGACGCAGCGGCGGCCGGGCACGTCAAGCTCGATGACGTGGTCGAGATATTTCGAGCAGTCGATGACCAGCGAGGAATTGACCGCCTGGCCCGCCTGCGAAGTCCCCGCGCCCCGGGCCAAGACGCTGACGCCCTCCTCGCGCGCAATCGCCAGCGCATGCTGTGCCTCCTTCACCGAGCGCGGCGCGACGACGCCGAGCGGCATGATCTGGTAATGCGAGGCATCGGTCGCGTAGCGGCCGCGCGTGAACGCGTCGAACTCCACCTCTCCGAGGAGATGCGCCTTGAGCCGCCGCTCGAGCCCCGGTACGACCGTTTGGGCCATTGTTCTAGTCTTGTCCAGTCGTGCTATTGAACGGCCGAGTCCACAGCCGTCATGCGCGGGCAGAGGCGCGTCGAAGACGCGCGTGAACGCGCTTATGACCCGCGCATCCATCTTCTTCGCAATAAGCTTCTTACGAAGATGGATGGATTGCATCGCAACTCGGGCTTGCCCGAGTTGCGCAGTATTATGCGCCGGAAGTCGGGTAGACCCGACTTCCGGTGTCAAGCCCGGCAATGACGAGTAGATTGCCAGATGTTGGCTTCCGACCGCAACGCGTCGCAAGAGGCTTGACTGACTCTCGCATTCGTCCTTGATGGCGGCAAGCCGCGGCCCGGCCCTCGTCGCCGCCCAAACGCCGCGCCTGCAAGGGATCAAACGATGTCGAAGAACTCATCGCGCCCCGTGGGCCGCCATTTCCTGCATATCCCCGGGCCAACCCCACTGCCCGACCGCGTGCTGCGGGCGATGGACACGCCGATCATCGATCACCGTGGGCCGGAATTTGCCAAGCTCGCCAAACATTGCCTCGACGGCATCAAGACAATCTTCAAGACCACCAATCCGGTCATCATCTACACCGCCACGGGCACCGGCGCATGGGAAGCCGCGCTCGTCAACACGCTCTCGCCGGGCGACCGCGTGCTGATGGTGGAGACCGGGCAGTTTGCCACGCTGTGGAAGACGATGGCGGAGAAGCTCGGG
>DASQXF010000046.1:0-7479 GCA_035639895.1 Xanthobacteraceae bacterium | reverse complement strand
TATGGCATTTCGTCGTCCAGCGCGAGGCCTGCGGGCTGCGTGACCTGCGTTACGTCCTGCGCGATTACCGTGTGCCGCACGAGGTCGCCGCGCGCATGGGGGTGATGCCGCGGGAGCCGCGCTCACCGCAGCGCAAGCCATAGTGCGAAAGCGCGGCCAGGCGCTGCCGACCGAGCTTTCGCAGATTGGGCCGACCTCGGGATTGGCGCGCGTCGGGTGCTGATCCGAGCCCCGTGCCAGCGCGGCCGAATCCCGCTATGGTTCCTGTGTTCTGAGCCGATTCCATCCCCAAAGGCTTGATATCGAGAGGGAACACGCATGAACACCCTTATTGGCGTGCTCATCACCTTCCTTGTGGTCATTCTGGTCCTCTATCTCGTCAACATGCTGCCGCTCGATGGCCGCGCCAAACAGATCGTGCGCGTGATCGTGATCATTCTCGGCGTGATTTCGCTGCTGAAGTACTTGGCCGTGTTCCCATTCTAGTTTCGTGCGCGCAGCCGTTTCGGCGCCTCGCGTACCGCGCGACGAGCGAGCGCCCGAGACGGATGATGCTGCATGCCGCGAACCACCCGACGGCTCGTCAGCACTCCCTTTTGCCGCTAAGCTGGCTAACAGCGCCAGGATTTAAGCCGGAAGGAGAAGTGAGATGAGCATGAGCGTGGGTGTGCTCGACCACTATAACGTGTCGACCCGTAATTTGGGCGAGACGGTGCGCTTCTATGAAGAGGTGCTCGGCTTGGTGAACGGCCCGCGGCCGCCGTTCGATTTCCCCGGCGCCTGGCTCTACAGCGAAGGCCACCCCGTGCTGCATCTCAACGACATCTCGCCGACCGACAAGCCGCAGAGGCCTGACTCGGGAGTGATCGACCATATCGCCTTCGGCAGTCGCGGCTTCGAGGCTATGAAGCAGCACCTATCGCGCAAAGGTGTGCCGTTTCGCGCCAATGAGGTGCCGAACAGCACGCGGCGCCAGATCTTCCTGACCGATCCCAATAACGTCTTGATCGAACTCAACTTCGACGTCGCGAAGGAGACGGCTTCGCGCTGAATTTTCCAGCCGCGGCGCCCGAGCGGCGCTGCGTTGCTTTCGCAACCTTCGCGGCGATGAAGCGCGGGAGCGCGAACGCGGCGACGTGCACTTCCGGAGTCCAGTACTTGGTGGAGAAGCGGCCGGCCCTGTCGTATCGGTCGGCGATGGTCGCGACCGGGAGGTGGCGCAATTTGGCGTTGTCGGTGGCCCAGCCCATGGCCAAATGGCCGCCCACGTAAGTCGGAACCGCCGCAATGTAGCAATAGCCGTCGGCAAACAGTTTTCGAAAACCGGCGATGGCCGCGGTGAGTTCGCCCGATTGGAATATCGGTACGCCCCTCTGCGTGACCATCACCGCGCCCTTCCTCATGCAGCGGCTGCAGGCAGCGTAGAATTTTTGACTGAAGAGAACCTTGCCTGGTCCCTGGGGGTCGGTGGAATCGACAATGATGACGTCGAAGCGGCGATCGGTCTTGGCGACATATGTCATGCCGTCCGCGATCACGAGGTCGAAGCGCTTGTCGGCGAAGACCGGCTTGGTGAATTGCGGAAAATGCTGCTTGGAGAACTCGACCACCGAGGCATCGATTTCCACCTGGGTCAGCCGCTTGACCGATTTGTGCTTGAGCACCTCCTCCGCGACCCCGCAATCGCCGCCGCCGACGATCAGCACCTCCTCGGCACGGCCGTGCGCCAGGATCGGCACATGGCTCATCATCTCGTGGTAGATGAATTCGTCCGCGGTGGTGACCTGAGTCGCCCCGTCGAGCATCAGGATTTTGCCGAAGAACGGATTCTCGAACAGAACGAGATGCTGATGCTCGGTGTGCAATTCGTAGATCACCCGCTCGACCTCGTAGGTCATGCGGAAGCCGAGGTCGTCGAATAGAGTCTCGGGAATCCAACGTTTTTCGGTCATGTCGGAATGAGACGACCGCTGGCGGGCGGCAGAGAACGAAAGGGAGGCCGCCGATCCGCGTTCGGGTCCTCTGCCTACCTGCCCCGCCCGCGCAAGATCTCGTTGACCTCGACGCGCTTGGCCTTGAAAGCCTTCCGCAGCACCGGGATGCAGGCATCGGGACTGGCCTTGCCGCACATGAACACGTCGAGCGCGGCATAGCCGATGTCGGGCCAGGTATGGATCGAAATGTGGCTCTCGGCCAGCACCGCCACACCCGATACGCCGTTGGGATGAAAATGGTGCACATGGATGTGCAGCAGCGTCGCTTGTGCCGCCTCGACGCAGCGGCGCAGCGTCGCCTCGATCAATTCGATGTCGTCGAGACCCTCAGCGCCGTGCAGATCGACAATCAGATGCACACCGGCGCAATGCACGCCGTTGCGCACGGCAAAATGTCCTTCGCGGCCCTCGATGGACGCGGGCTTGACGACGGTGACGTGAGAGACGTTCTTGCGGGCGGTGCTTGGCATCGCCAAGCCCTTCCCCGATCGCAAGAGGGCGTTCGGGCGCATTGTCGTCCTCCCCAACCGAGTGATCCAACCCGAATGCCGACAGGCGGCGTCAGGCAAGCGAATGCCGCCCGATCAGCCCGTGAGCGGGACAGATCACAGCGGCGTTGCCCCCACATAAGGCTCAACCCCCGGGAGTCAAGGAGATTCTGCAGCGCAGAGGTTTAGAAACCCCTAGCAGAGGCGCGCAGCGCTGAGACGGTCGTCGCTGGCCGAAGTCCGCGCACTCGCGCGAGTGGCCGCGCGCTTTACCGCGCGGCATTGGCGAACGCGATTGTCAGCGCCTGCGCGAATCACTCGCGAGACGGTGCTGTTGTTGCTGATGCGGCTCCGGGCGCGGCTGCCGCTGCAGCGGGCTGAGCCTAGAAGGCGGCTTTAGCAGACGCTAAGGTCAGACGAACCGCGAGGAACGCATGACTGCCAATCGCAAGCGACGCACGTTTTTGCGCTGCACGTGCTGCGAGCTGCCGCGCACGCCGGCAAACGCCGCGCGGAGAGGCTTCTTGGCTGGGGCGGCTGCCCTGGGCTTGCTGCCGGCCATTGGGCGCCTCACGCCTGCGGCCGCGCAGACTTCGGCCAAGACACGAATCGACGTGCATCACCACTTCCTTCCGAAATTTCACGTCGATGCCATGATGGCGCCGGGACGACGCGCGAGCGGGGCTCCGCCACAATGGTCACCCGCATTGTCGCTTGAGGACATGGAAAAGAGCGGCATTGCCACCGCGGTGTTGTCCATCGCCCAGCCGGGGGTCTGGTACGGAGACAATGTCGAGGAGGCGCGCGCGCTGGCGCGGGAGCTCAACGAGCATGGCGCTCGGCTCGTGCGAGACCATCCCGGCCGTTTCGGCCTGTTCGCGGCGATCGCGCCACCCGACGTGCAGGGAAGCCTCAAAGAGATCGAACACGCCTTGGACACGCTCAAGGCGGATGGCATCGGTCTCTTGACCAGCTATCAGGACAAATATCTCGGCGATCCTTCCTTTGCCCCGGTCTACGAGGAGCTCAACCGGCGCAAGGCCGTCGTCTATGTCCACCCGACCACGCCCGCTTGCTGCCGCGGCCTCGTTCCGGGCATCCCGCCGGGATCGATCGAATACGCCACCGATTCCACGCGCACCATCGCGCATCTGGTGTTCAGCGGAACGGCGATGAAATTTCCGGACATCCGCTGGATCTTCTCGCATAGCGGCGGAACGCTGCCGTTCCTGACCAGTCGTTTCATCCGCCTCGCCGAGGAGCGCAAGCCGGCGAACCTCCCCGATGGCCCGCTGCCCGAATTCCGGAAGTTCTACTACGAGCTGGCGCAGGGAAACACGGCGGGCCAGATCGCCGCGCTCTTGAAGATGGTCTCGATCTCGCAGGTGCTGTACGGCACGGACTATCCGTTCCGCAACGGCGCCGAGGTCAATCGCGGCATCGCGGACTGGGGTTTCGCAGCGGCCGAGCAGCAGGCGATCGAACGCGACAATGCGCTCAGGCTGTTGCCGCGGCTGAAGGCGAGCTGAGCCCGCGCGCCCCGGCGTTGATGCACGCGAATGTCGCCGAGTGTCGGCTCACCCCGCCACGGTGCTCCAATTTGCCGCCAAGTGCTCCGCGCCGCGCAGCGAAAGCGCCAGGATCGTGTAGGTCGGGTTCGAGGCCCCCGCCGTCGCGAAGATGCCAGGCCCGGCAATGTAGAGGTTTTGGATCTCGTGGGTTTGGCCGTAGCTATTGGTAACCGAATCGCCGGCGTGCGTGCCCATAATCGTTCCACCCATCAGGTGGATCGTCGGCATGTTGCCGCGCCCTGACCAGACTTCCTTGGCGCCCGTGGCTTTGGCGATCTCGAGACCCTCAGTGAAATTGGCGTTCCACAAGGCGACCGCATCCTGGTCGTAAGTATGGACGATCTTGGCGAGCGGCATGCCGAACTCATCCTTCTCGCTCGCAGGCTCGATGCGGTTTTCGATGTCCGGCAAGGCCTCGCCGAACGCATTGATGCGGGTCAATCCTCGTGCCGCGCGTTTCATAAAGGCGGCGAGATCGGGACCAAACAGGTCGAGGCGGGCATTGGCGAAGCCGCCGAGATCGCTGGTCTTGAGCGCGGAGCCCGCGACGATGAACGTGCTGCCGAAGGTGCCTTTATGGCTCGTCTTGCCGTAACGGTCGTAGGACATGAATTGCGCGCCGGTCGTGCCCCTATGAGTCTGGATGTCCTCATCGAACAGGGCCCATGTCCCCGACGCGAAATGCGCCATCATGTATTTGCCGACAAGGCCGCTTGAGTTGGCAAGTCCTTTGGCGTGCTTCTCGGTTGCGGAATTGAAGAGAAGGCGCGGATTCTGCGCCGCCCAGGCGGCGAGCACCACGACGCTTGCCTCTTGCACCTGCCGCTCCTTCTTGGCGTCGTAATACTCGACGCCGGTCACCTTGGTACCCTGCGCGTTGCTCAGAACCCGGGTGACGGTCGAAAGCGCGCGCACCTCGGCGCCGGCTTTCTTGGCATCACCGAGATAAGTGACCAATGGATTGGCGAGCGCGCCTGTCGGGCAGCCGACGTGGCACCAGCCGTCATGGATGCAAGCCGGGCGACCCTTGTACTCGGCCGAGTTCATGGCGACCGCGGCCGGTACCATGCGGATCCCGGCGGCCTCGAAACCCTTCAGCCAGATTTCGCCGTTTCGGAAGGTCTTCATCGGCGGCATGGGATAGGGCGCCCCCACCGGCCGCCAGATTTCCTCGGCCTTGGCGTCGCCCGACACGCCGACGTCCTGCGCGACCTTGTCGTAGTACGGCGCCACATCGCCGTACGAGATCGGCCAATCGAGCGCGCGGCCGTGTTCGCTCTTGATCTTGAAGTCGTTCGGCAGCAGGCGCGGGAAGTTGGCAAAATAGTGCAGCGCCGCGCCGCCGACGCCCCAGCCGGCGTTGAAGACATAGCCGTACGGATTCTTGCCTTCGCGCAGGAACGGAGCGCCGGCGGGCTTGATCCGCCGCCCCCAGAAATCCGAGCTGATGAGATCGGCAAGCTGCCAGTCCGGTCCCTGCTCCAGGAGCACGACCTTCTTGCCGGCCTTCGCCAGCACCGCAGCGAAGACGGAGCCCGATGCGCCCGCGCCGACGATGACGACATCGACTCTTTCGTTTGCCATGTCACCACCTCTTGCTCGGCGCGATGTGAGGCATATAGGGAATGCCGAGGGCCGCGTAGCCGTCCATGGTGCCGTAGACGACGTCGACGGCATCGCTGCGCAACACCAGATAGACGAATGGCCCAGCCGGGCCCTGCCAGCCCTCGATCTTGTTCTGGCGCATATTGTCGACGAAGCTGCGTTGCTCGGCTTCGCTGAGTTCAACAAACGGCCGGCCATTGTTAAGCGCCTGGCTCGCGCGGTCGATCGCGCCCAGCGCGGTGCGATAGAAATTCGCGTAAGGCGGATGCACGTTGAGGATGCGCGCCTCGAGCAGCGCCTCCTCCGCCGGAATCGAGATCTGTTGATCGACGAAGTGGGATATCCCGGCCTGGCGCGCCCCCGGGGCGAGCGTCTCGCCAAGCGCGTCCAGCGTCGCCGCCTGCGCGGCCGTCAGCGTCCGCAGTGGAACGCCTTGCGCCCGCGCCGCGGCCGGCGTGAGCAGAACCTCGACGCCGCCGACCGTGAAGGCGAGCGCGCCGATTGCCGCGCCTTTCACGAAGGCGCGTCGCTCGATGTCGTGCATGATTCTTCCTCCCTAGCGCCGCGGTTGGCTCTCGCTCGCGTCGCCGGCAACATGGGCGCGTGGGAGACGGCCGCGGTCTTATGGAATAGTTCCAAAATTCAACGCCGATTTGAGAAGTGAATCAAGCGGCCTAACCGCGGCAGTCGATGTTGCCGACGCCATGAAGGCGTCACCTACTCGACTTTGCCGCCGAACAAGCGCTCGGCATTGCCGTGGGCGATGCGCCTCGCCTGCGCTTCGGGAAGCTGCGCGAGCCAGCCGCGATAGGTCTGCATGATGGTGTCGTAGCCGAACCAGCGCTCGTTGATCCAGGTGTCAGAGCCGAGGAGGAAGCGATCGGAATGACGGGTGAACAGCTCTCGCCAGTCGGCGGCAAGCTTGCCGTCGCCCTGGGTGATGCCGCCGCGGTAGGAAAGCTCGCCCATCAGCTCAGGATGTGTCTCCAGCAGCTCCCGGACCCGCTCGGTCGGAGTCGAAAATCCGGTATGCGCCCAGATGATCTTGGCTCTGCGATTATGCGCGAGCAGAATTGAGAGGGCCGCCTCGTCGCAATGGGCAAGAAGGTAAAGGTTGCGCGCGGCGGCAAAGTCGACGACCTGCTTCACCAACGGTCGTTGCGCGGCGTCACCATAAATGTGAAACTCGCCGACGCCACGAAAATAGCCGCGCTTAGACTCGGCCTCGATCAGATCGTAGATCGCGGGATCGGTCGACCAATTCTGTACGTCATCGCGCGTGCGATAAGGGCGGATGAACGGCACGACCCAAAGTCCGGGAGCCTTGGCATCGACCAGCTGATGGGTGCCCTTGTTCGGGCGGCTGTTCGCCAGGATACCCGAGACGTTGTTGCGGCGAAAAACATCGAGCACGCGCTCGAGCGGATAAAACGGATTCGGCTCCTGATTGTAGTGCAGATGCGCGTCGAAGATTTTCAGCGTTTGTTGCGCAATACCGGCAGCGGGTGTGGTCATCGTAATGAGCGCGGCAATGACCGCGCGCATGATGATACCGGACATGATGAGCCCCTCGATTTGCCCAGCTGGTGAGCAGCGGCCCGATTTTACCGGAGTCTGCGGAGCTGCGGGAGAGCCGAGTTAGCTCGCTCAACCCCTCTTCTCCGGCAGCGCCAGGCGGATGTGTAGCTCGCGCAGCTGCCTCGGCGCGACCTCGGACGGCGCACCCATCATCAAATCTTCGGCGCGCTGGTTCATGGGAAAAAGCACGACCTCGCGCAGGTTCTCTTCCCCACACAGCAGCATCACGATGCGGTCGATGCC
>DASQXF010000045.1:0-13695 GCA_035639895.1 Xanthobacteraceae bacterium | reverse complement strand
CTCACTTGAAAGGCCTGTGGTTATGGATTCCGGCTCTCGCTCGCTTCGCTCGCTCGGCCGGAATGACCACCAGGTATGTTCACGCCGGCGCGAGATAGGGCTCAAAGGCATCGATTGAAATCTTGACGGTGGGGTCGGCATCCGCACCCCAAATCTCCTTGGCTTCGAACATGACGGTATAGAGCCACTGCGGGTTGTCGCCTTTGTCGATGGCTACCGTGTCCGGAAATGCGTGGCAGCCGTGCACCAGCTCGATCACGCCCAGGCGGCCGCGAGCGTAGCGCGGCAATCTCGTGTGGGTCGGCGGATGGATGTTCTTGGTCCGCACGCGATCGCCGGGTTTGAAACGGGCAGGGGCCTGCGCCTGCCGGTAGAACGAACCGCGCGTCATCCCCTGCTTGACCACATCACGCGTGAACTTGCGCGCGAGTGGCTTGCCTGCACGCAACGCGCGGCCGACCGAAAGCTCGTCGGCGTCGGCAAAACCGCGCTCGATGACGTTGCGCTCCATGGCCAGGGCCCAGCGCTGATAGTAGGACACGCTGACATAGACCTGCGGCGGCAGCCGCTCCTGCGCGAAGCGCGAGGCATCGATGGGCCACGCTCCGGCATAGCTCATCGCGCGCTGCATCGCGAGGACGCGCCCCTCCCAGGGAGCGTGAAACACCGGCTCGTTCGGCTCGGGCTCGACCTTGCCGAAGCCGTCCATGCCGCCCATGTCGTGAATGCCGTCCATCAGGCGACCTCCTCCGGCCGTTTGGGCAGCCCGGTGCCGATCATGGCATCGCGGGTAATGAGTTGCGCGAGGCGTTCCTCGCTCCAACCGTCGGTTCCCGGCGGGCGCATGGGCAATACGAGAAAGCGGGTTTCGGCGGTGGAATCCCACACGCGAATTTCGGTGCTCGCCGGCAGCTTGACCCCGAAATCGGCGAGCACGCCGCGCGGGTCCTTCACGGCGCGCGACCGATAGGGCGCGGATTTGTACCAGACCGGCGGCAGGCCGAGCACGTCCCACGGATAGCAAGAGCACAGCGTGCAAACGACCATATTGTGCCGCGCGGGGGTATTCTCGATGGCGACCAGATGGTCGCCGACTCGGCTTTCGTGGCCAAGCGCGCGCACCGCCTTGGAGCCGTCCTCGAGCAGCGCGCGCTTGAACGCGGGATCGCGCCAGGCCTTCGCGACCACGCGCGCGCCGGTATGCGGCCCGATCTTGGTCTCGTACGCCTCGATGATGAGATCGAGGGCGGCCGGATCGATGTAGCCCTTCTCGGTCAGGACGGTCTCCAGTGCACGGACGCGCAACTGGGTGTCGGAGAGCTCCGACCCGTGCTCATGCTCATCGTGCTCAGCCATAGGAAACCTTTACGTTCCATCGGGCGGATCATGCAGTATCCTCCCCGCCGGGAATGAAGTCGAGGGTAGGGCATTGCGCCTGGGACGCGGCATACGGGGCAAGGTGCGATGACGGCAGCCGAACTCTTCGACCTCAAGGGCCGCGTCGCCCTCGTGACCGGCGCCTCGAGCGGGCTGGGGCTGCGCTTTGCCGAGGTGCTGGCGGACGCCGGCGCGTGCGTGGCGCTCATCGCGCGGCGCGCCGAGCGGCTCAAGTCGGTGCAGGCACGGATCGAACAGGCGGGCGGCCGCGCCATCGTGATCGCCGCCGATGTGACCGATCGCCAGGCGATGGCGCGCGCCTTTGACGAAGCCGAAAAGGCCTTCGGCACCGTCACCATCCTCGTCAACAATGCCGGGGTCGTACATTCCGGCCGTGCGGTCGAGCTTGCGGAGGAGGAGTGGCGGCGCGTTGTCGGAACCGATCTCGACGCGGTGTTCTTCTGGGCGCAGGAGGCGGCGCGCCGGATGCTCGCAGCCGGCAAGACCGGCGCCATCGTCAACATCGCCTCGGTGCTCGGCTTCGGCGTGGCGAAAGGCACTGCGGCCTATGCGGTGGCGAAAGCGGGGGTCGTTCAGCTCACCAAGGCGCTTGGGCTGGAGCTCGCCTTCAAGGGCGTGCGCGTGAACGCCATCGCACCCGGCTGGATCGTCACCGACATCAACCGCGATTACCTCACGAGCGAGCAAGGCGCCGCAATCAAGCGTGAGATCCCCGTGGGCCGCTTCGGCGAGGAACGCGATCTCGACGGCGCCCTACTTCTGCTCGTCTCCGACGCCGGCCGCTTCATCGCCGGCACGACCATCGTGGTGGACGGCGGGCAGATGGTAGCCTTGCGGGGATGAGCACGGGTCAAATGGCTATCGTGTAGGGTGGGCGCAGGCGCGTGGCGAACTATTTTCCCGCGTGGGCAAAATCACGTGCCCCATAGCCCGTCGAAGACGGGCGTAAACGCCCTGATGGCCCACGCCAAACGGTGTGCCAGCAGGCGATTTTGCCCAGCCTACTGGCGGCGGCGCTCTTAGGAAGGACTTGCCGATGGATTTTAGCCTTTCTCCCGAGATCGAGGACATCCGTCTGCGCACGTCTCGCTTCGTGGAGGAGCACGTGCTGCCGCTCGAAACCGATCCCGGCAACTATGACGACCACGAGAACATCCGCCTCGACGTGCTGCGCGCGATACAGGCCAAAGCCAGGGCCGAAGGCCTATGGGCCCCGCAGGCGCCGAAAGAGTACGGCGGGATGGACCTGCCGGTCGTGGGTTGGGCGGCAATGTACGAGGAGGCGAACCGCTCGATTTTCGGTCCGCTCGCCTTCAATTGCGCGGCGCCCGACGACGGCAACATGAACCTGCTCGCCCGGGTCGGTACGCCGGCGCAGAAGGATAAATGGCTCAAGCCCATTGTTGACGGCAAGGTACGCTCCTCTTTCGCGATGACCGAGCCCGCGCCCGGCGGCGGCTCCGATCCCGGCATGATCCGCACCCGCGCGGAGAAGAAAGGCGGCAGCTGGGAGATCTACGGCCACAAGTGGTTCATCACCGGGGCCGGCGTCGCCGATCATTTCATCCTCATCGCGCGCACGTCGGACGACCCGCGGCGCGGGCTCACCGCCTTCCTCTATCATCGCGACCAGCCGGGCTGGCGCATCCTGCGCCGCATTCCCATCATGGGGCCGGAGGAACACGGCGGCCACTGCGAGCTTCTCTTCGAGGGACTCGAAGTGCCGGACGAGAACGTGCTGATGAAGGTCGGCGATGGATTGCGCGTCACCCAGATCAGGCTCGGTCCCGCGCGTCTCACCCACTGCATGCGCTGGCTCGGCCTCGCTAAGCGCTGCATGGAGATTGCGCAGGCCTACGTCGCCCATCGCGAAGGCTTCGGGACCCGCCTCGCGGATCGCGAGAGCGTGCAGATCAAACTCGGCGAGGTGGCGCATCAGATCCAGATCGGCCGGCTGTTGGTGATGCACGCGGCCTGGAAACTCGATCAGGGTGATCACGCGCGCAAGGAAGTCTCCATGGCCAAGGTGCACGTCGCCGACACCTTGCATCGGGCCGCCGACGTGGCGATTCAGCTCAACGGCGCGCGCGGCTATTCCAAGGACACCATCCTGGAATGGATCTACCGCTACGCCCGCCAGGCGCGCCTCGTCGACGGCGCCTCCGAGGTACACAACATGGTGCTTGCCCGCTTCATGCGCGAGGAGGGCCGTGACTTCTGGCACTGGAGCGCGGGCAACCGGGTGTGAGCGGTCGATCCGACGCTAGGTCCCATCGAGCTCGGCGCCGGTGCGCAGCGGCTTTTCCTCCATCAGGACGATCGCGATCAGCGCGACCGCCATGCTCGCCGCAGCAACAAAGAATAGTCGGCTGAATGCCACGGCCGGATCTGCCGCCTCAAACGCGCTGCCGAGCGATTGACCGGCTGGCGCGCCGGCCAAGACGATGGCCCCGAACACCGCGATCAGCATGGTGGCGAACAAGTTTCTGCTGAAGTTCATCGTTCCCACCGAAATGCCGAGTTGATGGCGCGGCACGACGTTTTGCATGGCGACCGCGGTGAGCGAAGGTATGGGCCCGAAGCCTGCACCGACGAAGATCAACGTGAGCCCGAACCAAAGCGGCGTCATGCTGTTGGCGTGCAACGCCAAGGTCGTGATCGCGACGATCGAAACCAGCAGCGCGCCCGTCGGCAGGAGCTTGTAGTGGCGTACGCGCCCGAGAACCTGTCCGGCAAGGCCGCCGCTGGTGTTGAGCGCCAGCATCAAAACCATCAGGCTCAGTCCCGCCTGAGTGGGTGAGAGACCCATCACGCCCTGCAGATACATCGGCAGAAAGACGTTGAGGCCGACGATCGACCCCCAGCCGAAGGCATTGGCCGCAATCGCGCAGCGCACGATGGGATTCTTGAGGATTGCAATCGGGATCAGCGGCTCTGGAGCGGTCAGCAAACGGACCACGAAGAGGACCCCCGTAATCAGCGCGACCGCAATTAGCGCGAGAATGGGCGCTGATGCCCACGGATAGCGCACCCCGGCCAGGTTCAATGCCAGCATGAACGCGACACTGGCACTCACGATCAGCGCCGCGCCGATAAAGTCCAGCAGGTGCGGCCGCTCATAGCGCGGCAGGCGACGCAGCAGCGACGTCGTGATCGCCAGTGCCGCAAGCCCCATGGGAATGTTGATCCAGAAGATGACCGACCAATGCAGGTGATCCGCGATCAAGCCGCCGAGCAGCGGGCCGCTGCCGCCGGCGGTGGTGTAGGTCACTGCGAAGTACCCGTAATAGCGCCCGCGCTCCTTGGGCGAGACCAGATCGCCGAGCACGATCATGCCCATCGAAGAAAGCCCGCCCCCGCCCAGCCCGTGCAAGACGCGGCCGAGAATCAAGACCAGCATGTTCGGTGCCAGTGCGCAGACGAGCGAGCCTGCCATGTAGGTCACGATCGCGATGCGTAACGTGAACCGCCGTCCATGGATGTCGGCGATCTTGCCATACAGGGGGATGGTCGCAGTCGAGGCGAGGAGATAGGCCGTGATCAGCCACGGCAGGCTGTGCATGTCTTGGAAGTCGCGGCCGATCCTGGGCAGCGCGGTCACCAGAATCGTCTGGTCGAGCGACCCCATGAACGTCGGCAGCAGCACGCCAAGGACGATCAGCAGCGTCTGTCGATGGGTGAGGGCCTTGTCCTCACCGCGGGCGGTGTAGGCATCCATCGGCAGGCGTGTTCCGGTTGCGAGTTGGCGGGATCGGGCGCTTGCGCCGTCGCGGTTGCCGCCGGTTCTAGAGCACGCCAGGGGCTTCGGCCAGCCGGCGCAAGCGATTGCCGGATGTCGACAACGCATGGGGCGCCAGCGGTGCGCGATACTGCGCGGGGCCTGTTGCAGTGCGCCAAAATGCGTCTGCGCCCGACGGGAAGACATTTCCTTGCCGGCCCCGCAGCCGACGCGAAATTGACGGTCTGTTCAATGTCTTGGCATTGCTGGCACGCCGCCCGCGATTATATCTTTTCGAGCGAATCCAAAGTCCCTGGCGCTCGTTCCGTCGCGGGGGCACACTGCCCGCGGAGGCCCGCGCGATGGCGCTTAACCAAGTCACGCTCGACGACAAATACGACCTCGGCAAGAGCCGCATCTTCGTGACCGGCTTCCAGGCCATCGTGCGCCTGTGCTTGATGCAGAAGGAGCGCGACCGTCGCGCCGGCCTCAGCACGGCGGGCTACGTCACCGGCTATCGAGGTTCCCCGCTCGGTACTCTCGACCAGCAGTTCATCCGCGCCCAGCGCGCCCTCGACCAGTACGACGTCCGCTTCCAGGCGGGCCTCAACGAGGACATCGCCGCGACCGCCATTTGGGGCTCACAGCAGGCGGAGCTGCGCCGGGAGGGCAAGTTCGACGGCGTGTTCGGTCTCTGGTACGGCAAAGGACCCGGAGTCGACCGCACCGGCGATGTCTTCCGCCACGCCAATTTCGCCGGCACCTCGAAGCACGGCGGCGTGCTGGCGCTCATGGGCGATGACCACACGGCCGAATCCTCGACCACGGCGCATCAGTCCGAATATCACTTCATCGATGTCATGATCCCGATCCTGAACCCCGCCGGGGTTCAGGAAATTCTCGATTACGGTCTCTACGGCTGGGCGATGTCGCGCTTTTGCGGCACCTGGGTCGCGCTCAAGTCCATGCACGAGACCGTCGAATCGACGGCGGTGATCGATGGCAGCCTGGAGCGCGTGAACATCGTCATTCCCGAGGACTTCGTCATGCCGGAAGGCGGGCTCAACATCCGTCTGCAGGACACGATCCTCGGGCAGGAGGCACGCCTGCACGACTATAAGCGCGACGCCATGCTCGCCTTCGTGCGCGCGAACAAGCTCAACAAGTACATCACCTCGGGCGGGCGGCGGCCGAAAATCGGCATCATCACCGTGGGCAAGAGCTATCTCGACGTGCGGCAGGCGCTCGACGAGCTCGGCATCGACGAGGTCAAGTGCAACGATCTCGGCATCCGGCTTTACAAGATCGCGTGTCCGTGGCCGATCAGCCAGCAGGACCTCAAGCAGTTCGCCGACGGCCTCGAACTGATCATCGTGGTGGAGGAGAAGCGCTCGCTCATCGAGGTGCAGGTGCGCGAAGAACTCTACGGCACCGCAAACCAGCCGGTCTGCATCGGCAAGAAGGACGAGCAGGGCAACTGGCTGTTCCCGGTCAAGGGCGCGCTCGATCCAAACGATGTCGCGATCTGTATTGGTGATCGGATCCTGCAAAGGATCGGCCCCAACGCGGAGATCGCGGCGCGTGTTGCGGCCCTCAAGCAGGCGCAACGCATCCTGGCCGAGACGCGCGACGTTGCGGTGCGCATCCCGTATTTCTGCTCGGGCTGTCCGCACAATTCATCGACCGTCGTGCCAGAAGGCATGCGCGCCTATGCCGGCATCGGCTGCCACTACATGGCGCAGTGGATGGATCGCTCGACGCTCGGGTACACGCAGATGGGCGGGGAGGGCGCAAATTGGATCGGCGAAGCCCCGTTCTCGAAGCGTCCCCATGTCTTCCAGAATCTCGGCGATGGCACCTACAATCATTCCGGCTACATGGCGATCCGCGCCGCCATCGCCGCAGGCGTGAACATTACATACAAGATCCTGTTCAACGACGCCGTCGCCATGACTGGGGGCCAGGCGAATGACGGCGGGCTGACGGTGCCGCAAATCGCGCGCCAAGTGGCGGCCGAAGGCGCGCGACGCGTGGTCGTCGTCACCGACGAGCCGTGGAAATACGCTAAGAACGAGGAATGGCCGCGCGGGCTGACCATCCATCACCGCGACGAGTTCATTGCCGTCCAGCAGGAGCTTGCGAAAATTCCCGGCGTCACCGTACTGATCTACGATCAGACTTGTGCCGCCGAGAAGCGTCGCCGCAGGAAGCGCGGCCGTTTCCCCGACCCCGACAAGCGCGTCATCATCAACGAGCTGGTCTGCGAAGGCTGCGGCGATTGCGGCGTCAAGTCGAATTGCGTGTCGGTGCAACCGCTCGAAACCGAGTGGGGCCGCAAGCGGACCATCGACCAGTCGAGCTGCAACAAGGACTTTTCCTGCGTGAAGGGCTTCTGTCCGTCCTTCGTCACCGTGCACGGCGCCAAGCTTAAGCAGGGCACGGGTATCGCCGGGGCGCATGCGCTTGCTCCATTGCCGGAGCCGAAGCTGCCGGCCATCGCCAAGACCCACGACATCATCGTCACCGGCGTTGGCGGCACCGGGATCGTCACCATCGGCGGAATTCTCGGCATGGCGGCCCATCTCGAGGGCAAAGGGGTCGGAATTCTCGATATGGCCGGCCTCGCGCAGAAGGGCGGGGCGGTCTACAGTCACATCCGCATCGCCGAGCATCCGGAGGACATCCACGCCATCCGTATCGCTGCAGGCGGCGCCGATCTCGTGCTCGGCGGCGACATCGTGGTGGCCGGCAACAAGAAGGTGCTGGCTGCCGTGAAGCACGGGGTGACCGAGATGGTCATCAACGTGGCCGAGGTCCTACCCGGCGACTTCACCCGCAATGCGGATTTCTCGCTGCCGACCGAGCGGCTCAAGCGCGCCATCCTCGCCGACGCAGGGGCCGGGAAGACGCACTTCATCGACGCGACGCGGGCCGCCACCGCGCTCTTCGGCAACAGCATCGCCACCAATATCTTTCTCGTCGGCTATGCGTATCAACTCGGCGCGATTCCGCTGTCGGCCGCCGCGATCACGCAGGCGATCGAGCTCAACGGCGAGGCCGTGGAGATGAATCAAGCGGCGTTCCATTGGGGCCGCCGCGCGGCATGCGAGCCGGCCGCGGTTGAGGCTCTCATCCAGCCGGCGCCGGAAGCGGTAAGCGACGCACGGCGGCTGTCGCAATCGTTCGACGAGATGGTGGCGCGGCGCGTGGCCTTCCTCACGGCCTATCAGAACGCCGCCTACGCGGCGCGCTATCGGCGCTGGGTCGATAGGACCAAGTCGGTCGAGGCGGCGCGCGCTCCAGGCAAGAGCGGATTGGCCGACGCAGTCGGGCGCTACCTGTTCAAGCTGATGGCTTACAAAGACGAATACGAGGTCGCCCGCCTGTATGCCGACGAATCCTTTGCCAAGCAGGTGAAGCGCGAGCTCGGCGGCGAGAATCTACGCTTGTTCGTGCACCTGGCGCCCCCGCTTCTTGCCCGCACCGACAAGGTTACCGGCGAGCCGAAGAAAATGACGTTCGGGCCGTGGATCTTCCCGCTGTTTCATCTGCTCGCGAAATGCAAGTTTTTGCGCGGCACTGCCTTCGACCCGTTCGGCTACTCCAACGAGCGCAGGACCGAACGCGCGCTCGTCCGCGATTACGAGACGATGCTCGAGGAAGTGCTGACGCGGCTTAACGGCGACAATCACCATATCGCGGTCGCGCTCGCCGCGATTCCGGAAAAAATCCGCGGCTTCGGCCACGTCAAGATGCGGCACCTCAAGGCTGCCAAGGCCGAGGAAGCCGCGCTGCTCGATCAACTGCGCTCCGGGGTGGCGCCGCTGCTCAAAGCGGCGGAATAGCCCCGAACCAGCCCTACGTGCCGGCTCTCGCGGGCACGCGGCGCACGCAGCTACCCGAAGTGCTGACTTGACCTCGGCTCGAGCCCATTTTCTTATGTGCTGACAACAATCTGCCGGTAAACGGCAATGGGCCTAGCGGCCCACGCGACTGGACGCGGTGAAGGGAGGATTGCCGTGGCGAGCGAACCCGCGCGCGCGGACACGTTCCCCAAGCTTTTGATGCGCAATGCCCGCGCTTATGCGGACCGGCCGGCCTATCGTCACAAGGACCTCGGCATTTGGCAGGTGTGGACCTGGGCGCAGGCGCTCGATGAGGTGCGCGCCCTTTCCGTCGGTCTGCGGGAGCTCGGCCTCGCACGTGACCACAAGGTCGCGATTGTCGGCTCAAACCGGCCGCGTCTGTATTGGGCGATGTGCGCGGCGCAAGCGTGGGGCGCCGTGCCGGTGCCGATCTACGCCGATTCGGTCGCCGAGGAGATGGCCTACATTCTCGAACATGCCGAGGTGACGATCGCGGTAGTCGAAGACCAGGAGCAAGTCGACAAGCTGCTTTCGATCGCGGATCGACTACCGCGCCTCTCATTCATCCTCTACGACGAGCCGCGCGGGCTGCGCGACTACGACCATCAGCGGCTCAGGTGGATCGTCGATGTGCAGAAACTCGGTCGCGACCAACTCGCCGCCGATGCGCAGAGCCTGCAGCGGTGGGAGGCTGCCGTAGCGGCGGGGAGAGGCGAGGATCTCGCCGTCATGCTTTACACCTCCGGCACGACCGGACGGCCCAAGGGCGTGATGCTCACGTTCGACAATCTCATCGTCTCGGCGATCAACGGAAATGAGTTCGACAGCCTCGGCCCTGACGAGCAGGTTGTCGCCTATCTGCCGCTCGCCTGGGTCGGCGATCACGTGTTTTCCTATGCGCAGCCATTCACGGCGGGCTTTTGCGTCAACTGTCCGGAGAGCCCGGAAACCGTGAGCGAAGATCGCCGCGAAATCGGAACCACCTACGCATTTGCGCCTCCGCGCATCTACGAGAACCTCATCACGCTGACCATGGTGCGCATGGAGGACGCCGGGCGTTTGAAGCGGAACATGTTCCATTACTTCATCGCAGTGGCGCGGCGCTGGGGCGAAAAAATCCTCAACCGGGAGAAAGTGCCGCTGCACGGCCGGATTTTATACTGGCTCGGCGAGCGATTGGTGTACGGGCCGCTCAAGAATCGGCTCGGCGTGTCGCGCATCCGCCTCGCCTACACGGCGGGCGAGGCGATCGGCCCGGAAATCTTCCGCTTCTGGCGCTCGCTCGGCGTCAATCTCAAGCAGCTCTACGGGCAGACCGAGGCCTCGGTGTACATCACCGCCCAGCCCGACGGTGAGATCTACGCCGACACCGTGGGCAAGCCGAATATCGGTGTCGATATCAAGGTCGCAGAGAACGGCGAAGTGCTGTTCAAGTCGCCGGGCGTGTTCGTGGGCTACTACAAGGATCCGGAGAAGACGGCGGAGACCAAGACTTCCGACGGATGGGTGCATACCGGCGATGCCGGCTTCATCGATAGCAAGACCGGTCATCTCAAGATCATCGACCGGGCCAAGGACGTCGGGCGCCTCAATGACGGTTCGCTGCTCGCGCCGAAATACATCGAGAATAAACTCAAATTCTACCCCAACATTCGCGAGGCCGTGGTCTACGGCGACAAGCGCGACTTCGTCTGCGCCATGTTGAACATCGACCTCACCGCAGTCGGAAACTGGGCCGAGCGCAACAACATCGTCTATGGCTCCTATCAGGAGCTGGCGGGACATCCACGGGTCTACGACATGCTCGCCGAGCATGTGGAGGAGGTAAACCGGTCGCTGGCGCAGGAAGAGGCCATGGCCGGAGCACAGATTCGGCGTTTTCTGGTTTTGCACAAAGAGCTCGATGCCGACGACGGCGAAGTGACGCGCACGCAAAAAGTTCGCCGCGGTTTCGTCGCCGAACGGTATGCCCCTTTGATCACTGCGCTCTACAGCGGAGCCCGCGAGGCCGACATTTCCACGGAGGTGACGTTCGAGGACGGCCGCAAGGGCATGCTCTCGGCGCGCATCAAAATCCGCGACGTGCGAACGGTGCCGCTGCCGACGATGGAGAAGGCGGCGTGAGAGCGCCGAGCGAGCGGGACGTCGCGGCTGGCGAAGTGCTGCTGGCAGTCGAGAACGTCTCGCTCGCATTCGGCGGCATCAAGGCGGTTAGCGGCGTTTCCTTCGATATCCGCAAAGGCGAGATCCGAGCCATTATCGGCCCCAACGGCGCGGGCAAGACCTCGCTGCTCAACGTCATCAACGGCTTCTATCATCCGCAGCAGGGCCGCATCATTTTCAAGGGCAAGCGGCGCTCCGCAATGCGGCCCTACGAGGCGGCGCTAGGTGGCATTGCGCGCACGTTCCAGAACGTGGCGCTGTTCAAAGGCATGACGGCGCTCGACAACATCATGGCTGGGCGCACGCTGAAGATGCGCCGCGGCTTTTTCTGGCAGCTGTTGCGCGTAGGTCCGGCGCTCGCGGAAGAGATCGAGCAGCGCCGCCGGGTCGAGGAGATCATCGACTTTCTCAAGATTCAGCACGTCCGCAAGATCCAGGTAGGCAAGCTCCCCTACGGTCTGCAGAAGCGGGTGGAACTCGGCCGGGCGCTTGCCATGGAGCCCGACCTGCTGCTGCTCGATGAGCCGATGGCGGGAATGAATCTCGAGGAGAAGGAGGACATGTGCCGCTTTATCCTCGACGTCAACGCGCATTACGGCACCACCATCGCACTGATCGAGCATGACATGGGCGTGGTGATGGATCTGTCCGAGCGCGTGCTCGTGCTCGATCACGGCATCAAGATCGCTGACGGCTCCCCGGCCGAGGTCCAGGCCGATCGCGCGGTCATCGACGCCTATCTCGGCCTGAGCCATTGAGGAGAAGATGAAGCGTCCCGCACGGCCTCATGCTGAGGAGCATCGCAACGCCGTCAAATCTGCTGAGCCTAAACCGGCTCGATCGCGTTGCGATGCGTCCCGAAGCATGAGGCCATCGATTGGATGGGATACCTCCGGCATGGCTGGCCGCCCTCATCCTTCGAGACGCGCGCGCACCCCTGCGGTGCTCGAGGCTTCGACTTTTGCCCGCGCTCCTCAGGATGAGGGCGGAGAGACGCCGAACAGCTCAGGAGCATGACGGGATGCTTGGCGCCGTTCTCGAAACCCTGATCGGCGGCCTCATGACCGGGGTGCTCTACTCCTTGGTTGCGCTCGGCTTCGTGCTCATCTTCAAGGCCTCGGGCGTCTTCAACTTCGCGCAAGGCGCGATGGTGCTGTTCGCTGCGCTCTCGTTTGCCCGGCTGTCCGAGGTCATGCCGCTCGTGCTCGCCTTCGCGTTCTCCGTCCTCATCATGATCGCACTTGCCTATGCAATCGAATTTCTGGTTCTGCGCCACCTGGTCAACCAGGAAGGCATCATCCTGTTCATGGCGACGCTCGGGATCGCGTACTTTCTGGAAGGATTCGGGCAGAGCATCTGGGGCAGCGACATCTACAAGATCGGCCTGGGGCTGCCGACGAATCCGATTTTCATTCTCGAGTCGGTCTTTCCCGGCGGGCTGCTGATCGATCCGACCGAGCTCATCGCCGCGACCATCTGTGCGGTGATGGTGCTCGTGCTGGCCGTGTTCTTTCAGGTCACGCGGTTTGGCCGTGCGTTGCGCGCGGTCGCCGACGATCACCAGGCCGCGCAGTCGGTCGGCATCCCGCTCAATCGCATCTGGCTGATGGTGTGGGCGGTATCGGGCCTCGTCGCCCTTGTCGCCGGCATGATGTGGGGCGCCAAGCTCGGGGTGCAGTTCTCGCTCTCGCTCATCGCGCTCAAGGCGTTGCCCGTGCTCATCCTCGGCGGGCTCACCTCGATCCCCGGAGCGATCGTCGGCGGACTGATCATCGGCGCGGGCGAAAAGCTCGCCGAGGTGCTGCTCGGCCCCGTGCTCATCCGCACCTTCGACCTTGCCGGCGGCGGGATCGAGAACTGGTTCGCCTACGTGCTCGCCCTTGTGTTCCTGCTCATTCGCCCGCAGGGCCTGTTCGGCGAGCGCATCATCGAGCGAGTGTGACGCCGTGTTCTACCGCGAAGTCGGCCAGTACAAGACTTCGTATACCGCCGATCAGGCGATCTTTCCGATCGCGCAGGATCGCTGGTTCGTAGTCGCTCTCGTCGCGTTTGCGTTTCTCGCGGTACCGCTGTTCGCCAGCCAGTATTTCTACACCGAAGTGTTGATCCCAGTGCTCATCCTCTCGATCGCCGCGATCGGGCTCAACATCCTCACCGGCTATTGCGGCCAGCTCTCGCTCGGCTCCGGGGGCTTCATGGCGGTCGGCGCCTATGCCGCCTACAACCTCGCGCTGCGGCTGCCGGAGACCAATATCATTCTGGTATTCCTGTTCGCCGGCGTCATGGCGATGCTGGTCGGCCTTCTTTTCGGACTTCCCTCGCTGCGCATCAAAGGCTTTTACCTCGCGGTGGCGACGCTCGCGTCCCAGTTCTTCCTCGAATGGGCGTTTGCGCGCATCAAATGGTTCACCAACTACGCGCCGTCCGGCTCGGTCGCGGTCGGTCGCATCGAGCTGTTCGGGGTTCCGATCGACACGCCGGGCAGGATCTACCTGTTCGTGCTGGCGCTCACCGTGGTGCTCGCGCTCGCCGCCAAAAATCTGGTGCGCG